>NZ_SZWU01000069.1:122210-149931 GCF_005280935.1 Citrobacter sp. wls757
CCCTCTGACGCTGGAAGACAGCCGCCAGAGCTGCACCGTTCGCGGTTATAACTTCCATCTGACCTTCTCAAAGCTGACCGGTAAACCGATCGCCTGGAACGTCAATGGCGAAGAGCTGATTACCCGCGAGCCGAAGATTAATTTCTTCAAACCGACCATTGATAACCACAAGCAAGAGTTCGAAGGCCTCTGGCAGCCGAATCATTTACAGATTATGCAGGAGCATCTGCGCGAGTTTACCCTTGAGCAAACCGATGATGCGCTGCTGATAACCAGCCAGACCATTATCGCCCCGCCGGTATTCGATTTCGGTATGCGCTGCACCTATCGCTGGCGCATTGCCGCGGACGGTCAGCTGAATGTGGAACTTTCTGGCCAGCCTTACGGCGAGTACCGGGACATTATTCCGTGCATCGGTTTCACGATGGGCATCAACGGTGATTTGGGCCAGGTGGCGTATTACGGACGTGGTCCCGGTGAAAACTATGCCGATAGCCAGCAGGCCAACATCATCGACATCTGGCGCAGCAGCGTGGATGAGATGTTCGAAAATTATCCTTTCCCGCAAAACAACGGCAATCGTCAGGACGTGCGCTGGGCAACACTAACCAACCGCCACGGCAACGGTCTGCTGGTGGTTCCGCAGCGCACTGTCAACCTGAGCGCCTGGCGCTATACGTCAGAAAATATCTTTGCCGCACAACACTGCAACGCGCTACAGCGTAGCGATGACATCACCCTGAATCTGGACCACCAGTTGCTGGGCTTAGGTTCCAACTCGTGGGGAAGTGAAGTACTCGATTCCTGGCGCGTCTGGTTTACGTCATTCAGCTACGGCTTCACGTTGTTGCCGTTTTCCGGCAGCGAATCTGGCGCTCAAACCACCGCCAACCGCGCCTTTGGCACCGGGTTCTTTTCCACGAATATGCACAGCGAGAATACAAAATGAGGATCATCGACAACTTAGAGCAGTTCCAGCAACGCTATGCTTCAGGTCGGAAATGGCAACGCTGCGTCGAGGCTATTGAAAATATTGACAATATTCAGCCAGGCGTCGCCCACTCTATCGGTGATTCCCTGAGCTACCGCGTGGAGACAGACTCCGCGACCGATGCGCTGTTTACCGGTCATCGTCGTTATTTTGAGATCCATTACTACCTGCAAGGGCAGCAAAAAATAGAGTATGCCGCCAAAGAGGATCTCCAGGTGGTTGAATATTATCGCGATGAAACCGATCGCGAATATCTGAAAGGTTGTGGAAAAACCGTCGAAGTGCACGAAGGACAAATGGTTATTTGTGACAACCATGAAGCCTATCGTTTTATTTGTAATAACGCAGTGAAAAAAGTCGTACTCAAAGTCACCATCGAAGATGGTTATTTTCATAATAAATAAAAACACAGGCGGCGCCGATGTTGCGCCGCCAGTACCCTATAATAATCAGGAATCGGAGATGTGCTATGTCTGATACCAAACGTAATACCATCGGCAAGTTCGGCTTACTTTCACTCACCTTTGCCGCGGTTTATAGTTTTAATAACGTAATCAACAATAATATTGAGCTTGGTCTGGCATCCGCACCGATGTTTTTCCTCGCGACGATTTTCTACTTTATTCCGTTTTGCTTAATCATCGCCGAATTTGTTTCGCTGAATAAAAACTCCGAAGCCGGTGTCTACGCATGGGTAAAAAGTTCGCTGGGTGGACGTTGGGCATTTATTACTGCCTACACCTACTGGTTCGTTAACCTGTTCTTTTTTACCTCGCTTTTGCCCCGCGTTATTGCCTACGCCTCATATGCTTTTTTAGGCTACGAATACATTCTGACACCGTTCGCAACCACCGTGTTAAGTATGGTGCTGTTTGCCTTCTCCACCTGGGTTTCGACCAATGGTGCAAAAATGTTAGGGCCGATTACCTCGGTCACCTCCACGTTGATGCTGCTGCTGACGCTGTCCTATATTTTACTGGCAGGTACGGCGCTGGTTGGCGGCGTACAGCCTGCTGACCCTATCACCGTAGACGCAATGATCCCGAATTTTAACTGGGCCTTCCTCGGTATCACCACCTGGATTTTTATGGCGGCAGGCGGCGCGGAGTCGGTGGCGGTTTACGTCAACGACGTCAAGGGCGGCTCCAAATCGTTCGTGAAGGTCATTATCATTGCCGGAATTTTTATCGGCGTGCTCTATTCCATCTCCTCGGTGTTGATTAACGTCTTCGTCAGCAGCAAAGAGCTGAAGTTTACCGGTGGATCGGTGCAGGTATTCCACGGCCTGGCGGCATATTTCGGCCTGCCGGAGCTGGTCGTTAACCGCTTTGTCGGCCTGGTCTCCTTTACCGCGATGTTCGGCTCCCTGCTGATGTGGACCGCAACGCCGGTGAAGATCTTCTTCTCTGAAATTCCGGCGGGTATTTTCGGTAAAAAAACCGTCGAACTGAATGAAAACGGCGTCCCGGCCCGTGCAGCATGGATCCAGTTCCTGATCGTTATCCCGCTGATGATTATCCCGACGCTCGGCTCCAATACCGTGCAGGATTTAATGAACACCATCATCAACATGACCGCCGCCGCCTCGATGCTGCCGCCGCTGTTTATTATGCTGGCTTACCTGAATCTGCGTGCAAAACTGGACCACTTACCGCGCGACTTCCGTATGGGTTCGCAAAAAACCGGCATTGTTGTGGTGTCGATGCTGATCGTTCTTTTCACCATCGGATTTATTGCCTCTACCTTCCCAACCGGCGGCAATATCATGACCATTATTTTCTATAACGTCGGTGGGATTGTTATTTTCCTCGGTTTTGCCTGGTGGAAATACAGTAAATATATCAAAGGGCTAACCAAAGAAGAAAAAGCTATTGAGGCAGCCCCTGCTTCAGATATCAATTAATGACTAAAATATAATAACAATAAACAATATTCTCCAAGGCTATAACCAAAATAATTCGAGTTGCATGAAGGCGGCAAGTGAGTGAATTCCCAGGAGCATAGATAACTATGTGACTGGGGTGAACGAACGTAGCTAACGCACATGCAGCTTGAAGTATGACGGGTATATAACAATAAAAATTATATTTTATTTGCTTAGGATCGAAGCATGAAAAACATTAGCCATTGTTGCAGGGCAATTATTGCCCTGCCCTTTTTTTGCGTCTCCTCTCTGGGTGCAGAAGAAGTTCGCCCTGCAGAACACGACGACACGAAAACGCCAGAAATATCTTCCCCCTCATTTCGCTTTTATGGCGAATTGGGCGTGGGGGGATATATGGATTTAGAAGGACAAGACAAACATAAATACAGTGATGGTACCTATATAGAAGGTGGCCTGGAGATAAAACACGGCTCTTGGTTTGGTCTGATCTACGGCGAGGGCTGGACCGTACAGGCCGACCATCAGGGCAATGCCTGGGTTCCTGACCATAGCTGGGGCGGATTCGAGGGCGGGATCAACCGCTTTTACGGAGGTTATCGTACCAATGACGGAACGGAGCTGATGCTCAGCCTGCGCCAGGACTCTTCGCTGGATGACCTGCAATGGTGGGGGGATTTCACTCCAGACCTGGGCTACGTTATTCCCAACACCCGTGACATCATGACTGCCATTAAGGTGCAAAACCTGACCGGTCCTTTGCGCTACAGCGTGACAGCAACACCCGCCGGACACCACGACGAGAGCAAAGCCTGGCTGCACTTTGGTAAATACGATCGCTACGACGATAAATATACCTATCCGGCCATGATGAACGGCTATATCCAGTACGACCTGACTGAAGGCGTAACCTGGATGAACGGCCTGGAGATCACAGATGGTACCGGACAGCTGTTCCTGACCGGCATCCTTTCGCCCAACTTCGCCGCCCGCGCCTGGCACCACACGGGCCGCGCCGACGGGCTGGATGTGTCCGGCACCGAAACCGGCTATATGGTCAGCGCAATGTATGAAGCGCTAAAAGGCGTTTACCTCTCCACTGCTTATAGCTACGCCAAACACCGACCGGATCGCGCCGAGGACGAAACCACTTCCTTTATGCAGTTCGGTATCTGGTATGAATACGGCGGCGGCCGTTTCGCTACCGCCTTCGACAGTCGGTTCTATATGCAGAATGCATCCGGCGACCCGAGCGACCAAATCTTCCTGATGCAATATTTCTATTGGTAACAAGGACCGGAATACCATGAACATGAAACCTATTCTCACGCCGCTGGCCTGTATTCTGCTGATGAACTTCTCCGCACTTGCCGCCAGTGCTAACGACTTTAAAAACATCATTAATCGCACCGGTGCGCCGGGCTACATGCATGACTACGATCACGACGACCACCAGCGCTTTAATCCATTTTTCGATCTTGGCGCCTGGCACGGTCATTTGCTCCCGGACGGCCCTGCAACGATGGGCGGCTTTCCAGGCGTGGCTTTGCTGACCGAAGAATACATCAATTTTATGGCCAACAATTTTGACCGTCTGACGGTGTACCAGCACGGTAAAAAGGTCGATTTCGCGCTTGAGGCCTACAGCATTCCCGGCGCGCTGGTGCAAAAGCTGTCATCTAAGCATGTGCAAATAGAGATGACGCTGCGTTTTGCCAGCCCGCGCACCTCGCTGCTGGAAACCAAAATCACCAGCAACACGCCGCTGGATCTGGTGTGGGACGGCGAGCTGCTGGAGAAACTGGAAGCCAAAGAGGGAAAAGCGCTGTCGGATAAAACCATTGATAGCGAATTCCCTGGCTATCAGCGCAAAATCACCGCCACGCACGACGGTCTGAAAGTCACCTTCGGCAAAGTGCGCTCAACCTGGGATCTGCTCACCTCCGGTGAGTCGGAGTATCAGGTGCATAAATCTGTCGCTATGAAAACCACGGTTAACGGTCATCGCTTTACGGGGAAGGCCCATATCAGTGGTTCGACAACCATTTACACCACCTGGTCTCATCTGCTTACCGCCGAGGATGTGGCGAAAGAGCAGCCGCAGATCCGCGATATTCTGGCGCGCCCGGCCTGGTATCTTGCTGCATCACAAAAGCGCTGGGCAGATTATCTGCAAAAAGGCTTAACCAACCCGGATGCCACAACGGAACAAACCCGGGTCGCGGTAAAAGCTATTGAAACGCTAAACGGCAACTGGCGCTCGCCAGGCGGTGCGGTAAAACACAATACCGTGACGCCATCGGTCACCGGCCGCTGGTTCTCCGGCAACCAAACCTGGCCGTGGGACACCTGGAAGCAGGCCTTCGCTATGGCGCACTTTAACCCGGAGATCGCCAAAGAGAATATTCGCGCCGTCTTTTCATGGCAGATTAAACCCGGTGATCCGGTTCGCCCGCAGGATGCCGGATTCATTCCCGACCTGATTGCCTGGAATCTCAGCCCGGAACGCGGCGGCGACGGCGGTAACTGGAACGAGCGCAACACCAAACCCAGCCTGGCGGCGTGGTCGGTGATGGAGGTCTACAACGTCACCAAAGACAAGGCCTGGCTCGAAGAGATGTATCCAAAGCTGGTTGCGTATCACGACTGGTGGCTGCGTAACCGCGATCATAACGGCAACGGCGTGCCGGAATACGGCGCTACCCGCGATAAAGCCCACAATACTGACCGCGGCGAAATGTTGTTTACGGTGAAAAAAGGCGACAAGGAAGAAACGCTCTCCGGGCTTAACAACTACGCCACCGTGATCGATAAGGGTCAGTATGACAGCCTGGAGATCCCAGCGCAGGTTGCCGCCTCGTGGGAGTCCGGTCGTGACGATGCGGCTGTATTCGGTTTTATCGATAAAGATCAACTGGATAAATACGTCGCGGGCGGTGGAAAACGCAGCGACTGGGTGGTGAAATTTGCCGAAAACCGCAGTAAAGACGGTAATTTGCTGGGTTACTCGCTGTTGCAGGAGTCAGTCGATCAGGCCAGCTACATGTACAGCGACAACCATTATCTGGCGCAGATGGCGACCCTGCTCGGCAAACACCAAGAGGCGCAACGCTATCGCCAGTTGGCGCAAAAACTCGCAGATTACATCAACACCTGCATGTTCGACCCGACAACAAAATTCTATTATGACGTTCGTATTGAGGAGCAACCGCTGGCAAACGGCTGTGCGGGTAAACCGATCGTCGAACGTGGCAAAGGGCCGGAAGGCTGGTCGCCGCTGTTTAACGGCGCAGCAACGCAGCCCCATGCGGACGCGGTGGTTAAGGTGATGCTCGACCCCAAAGAGTTCAACACCTTTGTCCCGCTTGGCACAGCAGCGCTGACCAACCCGGCTTTCGGCGCGGATATCTACTGGCGCGGGCGCGTCTGGGTGGATCAGTTCTGGTTCGGGCTAAAAGGGATGGAGCGTTACGGCTATCGCGATGACGCGTTAAAACTGGCGGATACCTTCTTCAGCCACGCCAAAGGCCTCACCGCTGACGGTCCGATTCAGGAAAACTATAACCCGCTGACCGGCGCACAGCAGGGCGCACCGAATTTCTCCTGGAGCGCGGCGCATCTCTATATGTTGTATAACGATTTTCTTAAAAAACAGTAATCTGTGACATAACGCCGGATGGCGCTTCGCTTATCCGGCCTACAAAGACACATTTTCACAGGCCGGATTAGGTGCTTGCACCGATATCCGGCATATTCGTCCTCTGGCTCCACTCCTTTTTTGAATCCCATCACAATCACGGCATTCCCCTTTTCCCTTTTACGCGGCGACGGCTAAATTATTAACTCATCCGACCACATAACAATAATTTTACATACTGGACACCTTTATGAGCTATCCGTCGCTGTTCGCCCCGCTCGATTTAGGCTTCACCACGCTTAAAAACCGCGTGCTGATGGGTTCAATGCATACCGGGCTGGAAGAGTATCCTGATGGTGCAGAACGGCTGGCCGCGTTCTACGCCGAGCGCGCTCGTCACGGCGTAGCGTTAATTGTGAGCGGAGGTATTGCGCCTGCGCTTTCCGGCGTGGGGATGGAAGGCGGTGCGATGCTGAACGACACCAGCCAGCTTGCTCACCATCGCGTCATTACTGATGCTGTGCATGATGAAGGCGGCAAAATCGCCCTGCAAATCCTGCACACCGGGCGTTACAGCTACCAGCCGCATCTGGTGGCGCCTTCTGCTATTCAGGCACCCATTAACCGCTTTACGCCACATGAATTAACACACGATGAAGTGCTGCAGTTGATTGAAGATTTTGCCCACTGCGCACAGCTGGCGCGGGAAGCGGGCTATGATGGCGTGGAAGTGATGGGGTCGGAAGGGTATCTCATCAACGAATTCCTGACACTGCGTACCAACCAGCGCGATGACCAATGGGGCGGTGAGTATGCCAACCGCATGCGGTTTGCCGTTGAGGTGGTACGAGCGGTACGTCAGCGTGCCGGGAATGACTTTATTATTATCTTCCGCCTGTCGATGCTCGATCTGGTGGAAAACGGCGGAACCTTCGACGAAACCGTTCAGTTGGCGCAGGCTATAGAAGCCGCGGGGGCCACCATTATTAACACCGGTATTGGCTGGCATGAGGCACGTATTCCCACTATCGCTACCCCGGTACCGCGCGGTGCGTTTAGTTGGGTGACGCGTAAGCTGAAAGGGCATGTGACAATCCCACTGGTCACCACCAACCGCATTAACGATCCCCAGGTCGCCGATGACATTCTGGCCCGTGGCGATGCCGATATGGTGTCGATGGCCCGTCCGTTCCTCGCCGATGCCGAACTGCTGTCAAAAGCGCAAACCGGACGAGAGGATGAGATCAACACCTGTATCGGCTGTAACCAGGCCTGTCTGGATCAGATCTTCGTCGGCAAAGTCACCTCTTGCCTGGTCAATCCGCGCGCCTGCCATGAAACCAAAATGCCGATCGTTGCGGCAACTGTGCCGAAAAATCTGGCGGTTGTCGGTGCGGGGCCTGCGGGCCTCGCCTTCGCCATTAATGCCGCAGCGCGCGGGCATCACGTGACGCTGTTTGACGCGCATGACGAGATTGGCGGGCAGTTTAATATCGCCAAACAGATCCCCGGCAAAGAAGAATTTTATGAAACCCTGCGCTACTACCGCCGAATGATCGACGTGACTGGCGTGACCCTGAAGCTGAATCACTTTGTCAGCGCACACGATCTGCACACCTTCGACGAAGTGATCCTTGCCAGTGGGATCGAGCCACGCATGCCGCCGATCGAGGGGATCGATCATCCTAAAGTGCTGAGCTATCTCGACGTGCTGCGCGATAAAACGCCGGTGGGTAAACGCGTGGCGATCGTGGGCTGCGGCGGGATCGGTTTCGATACCGCAATGTATCTGAGTCAGCCGGGTGAACCCACCAGCCAGAACATAGCGGAGTTCTGCGTGGAATGGGGGATCGACACCAGCCTGCAACAGCCAGGCGGCTTACGCCCGGAAGGCCCGCACTTATCCCGCAGCCCTCGCCAGATAGTGATGCTGCAGCGAAAAGCCAGCAAACCGGGACAAGGTTTAGGTAAAACGACGGGCTGGATCCATCGCGCCACCCTGCTCTCACGCGGCGTGAAAATGATCCCGGCAGTCAGCTATCAGAAGATTGATGATGATGGGTTACACGTTGTGTTGAACGGTGAACAGGTGATCTTTAACGTGGATAACGTGGTGATTTGTGCCGGACAAGAGCCGCGCCGTGAGCTGGTCGATCCGCTGCACGCGGCAGGTAAAACGGTGCATCTGATCGGCGGCTGCGATGTGGCGATGGAACTGGATGCCCGACGCGCTATTGCGCAAGGCACCAGGCTGGCACTGGAAATTTAACAGGATGTATTTCGTAGGCCGGATAAGGCGTTAGCCGCATCCGGCACCCGCTATTACCGACGGCGACCGGTTTTGACCGCTTTCAGCACCACGAATTTATTATTGGTAGCGATGGTTACGCAGTTGCCGAAAATCTTCTTCAGCTTGTGGAAGTAGTCGAGGTGACGGTTAGCCACAATATACAGCTCACCGTTGATTTTCAGGCAGCGACGGGCGTGGTGGAACATTTCCCAGGCAATGTTATCCGTCAGCGCGTGCTTCTGGTGGAACGGTGGGTTGCACAGCACAGCGTTAAAGCGGAACGGTTCAACGCCAGACAGCGCGTTGTTAATCATAAACTCACAGCGATCCAGCGCTTCAGGCATGTTACTTTCCACGTTCAGGCGGCTTGAAGCCACCGCCATTGGCGATTCATCAACAAATACCACACTGGCTTCTGGGTTTTTCGCCAGCAGCGTCATACCGATGACGCCGTTGCCGCAGCCGAGATCAACAATCTCCCCTTCGAGGTTTTCCGGCAGATGCTCGATAAAAAAGCGCGCGCCGATATCCAGCCCGGTACGGGAGAAGACGTTGGCGTGGTTATGGATAGTCCAGTCGGTGCCTTCCAGCTTCCAGCTTAGCGTTTGCGAGGCAGCGGCCAGCTCCGGTTTGCTGAACGTACAGTTGATCAATCGGGCTTTTTTCCACGCCAGCGTCGTGGTGGTTGGGCCCAGCACTTTTTCAAACAGTTCCAGCGTCGAGGTATGTACATCACGCGCTTTTGCCCCGGCGATGATGCGCGTTTCTGGCGTTACCACTTCGCGCAGCGCACGCAGTTGCTGCTCCAGCAGCGCCATGGTTTTTGGCAGCTTAATCAGCACCACGCCCGGCGCCTGCGGATAGTCAGCGGTACTGTCGAGGAACTTGACGCTCGACTCGGCAATATCGTTGTGACGCAGGTTCTCGCGCGTGGCAAGCTCGCTGAGATAGGAATCGCCGATGCTGTACGGCGTATGTTCCGCCAGCGCACAGCCCAGCGCGCCGAAGGTATCATTCAGGATCAGCACCGGGCCGCTAATCTCGGTATCGTCCAGCTGTTGCAGCAGATATTCATCTGCAGCTTCCCACGCCAGCAGCGGGTTAACGTCATCCGTTTCCGGGAAACGTTTAAGTGACAGCGAACGGAAACCGTTGTCTATGTGGCTCATCGGCCCTCCTGAATGGTAAAATTTCGGCGTATCCCTGAAAAGGGTGCGTGAGTATACACTTTTATGATTTGCGTGGACATGAATGAACCAACTAACTTACCTCCAGGGCTACCCGGAACATTTGCTTTCTCAAGTGAGAACGCTGATTGCTGAGCAGCGCCTGGGCGCAGTGCTGGAGAAGCGCTATCCGGGTACGCATGACTTCGCGACCGACAAAGCGCTCTGGCAATATACCCAGGATCTGAAAAATCAGTTTCTGCGTAACGCCCCTCCGCTGAATAAAGTCATGTATGACAGCAAGATCCACGTTCTGAAGAATGCGTTGGGGTTGCATACCGCCATCTCTCGCGTGCAGGGCGGTAAGCTCAAAGCCAAAGCGGAGATCCGCGTCGCCACCGTGTTTCGCAGCGCCCCAGAACCCTTTTTACGCATGATCGTCGTTCATGAACTGGCGCATCTGAAGGAAAAAGAGCACGACAAAGCGTTTTACCAGCTTTGCTGTCATATGGAGCCTCAGTATCATCAACTGGAGTTCGATACCCGCCTGTGGTTAACGCAACAATCGTTAAAGCAAACTGCGTAGTCGCGCACTGGCTTTGTCTTCAGGGCATGCTAAATTGACGAAAGAATCCCTTTTCGCAGCCTGAAGGCCTTTATGATACGTTTCGCAGTAATTGGCACAAACTGGATCACCCGCCAGTTTGTCGATGCCGCCCATGAAACCGGCAAGTATAAGTTAACCGCAGTCTATTCCCGTAGCCTTGAGCAGGCACAGACCTTCGCCAACGATTACCCTGTCGAACATCTGTTTACCTCACTGGAAGCGATGGCGCAAAGCGAGGCAATCGACGCTGTCTATATCGCCAGCCCTAACTCCCTGCACTTTCCACAGACCGAGCTGTTTTTGCGGCACAAAAAGCATGTTATTTGCGAAAAGCCGCTGGCCTCCAATCTGGCGCAAGCCGAAGCCGCTATCGCCTGCGCGCGTGAGAATCAGGTCGTGCTGTTTGAAGCGTTTAAAACCGCCTACCTGCCTAATTTCCTGCAGTTACAGCAATCACTACCCAGAGTAGGAAAAATCAGGAAAGCGTTTATCAATTACTGCCAGTACTCCTCGCGTTACCAGCGCTATCTGGACGGTGAAAATCCGAACACGTTTAATCCGGCGTTCTCCAATGGCTCGATTATGGATATCGGTTTTTACTGCCTGGCCTCGGCGGTTGCGCTGTGGGGCGAACCGCTGAGCGTTCAGGCCAGCGCCAGCCTGCTGGAAAGTGGCGTGGATGCCCACGGCGTGGTAGTGCTGAATTACGGTGATTTCAGCGTTACGCTCCAGCACTCAAAAGTAAGCGACTCGGTATTAGCCAGTGAAATTCAGGGCGAGTCGGGATCGCTGGTCATCGAGCATATCTCCGAATGCCAAAAGGTGTGCTTCGTGCCACGCGGGGGGAAAACGCAGGATCTGACGACGCCTCAGCACATCAATACTATGCTGTATGAGGCAGAGGCTTTTGCCCATTTGGTTGAATCCGGCGAAGTGGATCACCCGGCACTGGCCGTCAGCCGTATTACCGCCAAACTGCAAACGGAGATTCGCCGCCAGACCGGCGTGGTTTTCCCGTCAGACGAAGCGGAAACATCGCTGACTGCGTAAAGGTGTGTAAAACGAATGTTGCAGGCCATTGACTGAAAGCATGGCCTGTAATATTTTGTAACCCGCAAAGGGGAGTAACTTCGTTGTCGGTTGATCGTCATTACGATGTGTGAAAAACCACATCCGGTCACCGGGCGATAACAAAGGAATACGCCACCGTATTCCTTTGTTGTTGTAAGTGAGACCTTGCCGAATGGCAAGGTCTATGCATAAAAAGCAGCGGCTAACGTCATTCGGCGTTGGCCGTTTTTTTTATGCATGGGGAAATACAATGAATACTGTCGGCACACCGTTGTTATGGGGTGGCTTCGCTGTCGTAGTGGTAATTATGCTGGCCATCGACCTGCTGTTGCAGGGGCGTCGTGGCGCGCATACGATGTCAATGAAGCAGGCTGCGGCCTGGTCAATCGTCTGGGTAACGCTGTCGTTACTGTTTAACGCTGCCTTCTGGTGGTACCTGGCGGAAACCCAGGGGCGCGCCGTTGCCGACCCACAGGCGCTGGCGTTCCTGACCGGCTATTTGATCGAAAAATCGCTGGCAGTAGATAACGTCTTTGTCTGGTTGATGCTGTTCAGCTACTTCTCCGTGCCGCCTGCGTTGCAGCGTCGGGTACTGGTGTATGGCGTGCTGGGTGCGATTGTGCTGCGTACGATCATGATCTTCGCGGGCAGCTGGCTTATCACCCAGTTTGAGTGGCTGTTGTACGTGTTCGGCGCGTTCCTGTTGTTTACCGGCGTGAAGATGGCGCTGGCGAAAGAAGATGCCTCCGGTATTGGCGACAGACCGTTAGTACGCTGGCTGCGCGGTCATTTGCGCATGACCGATACCATCGAAGATGAAAAATTCTTCGTGCGTAAAAACGGCCTGCTGTTTGTTACGCCGCTGATGCTGGTGTTGATTCTGGTTGAGCTGAGCGATGTGATTTTTGCCGTCGACAGTATTCCGGCTATCTTTGCCGTGACCACCGACCCGTTCATCGTGCTGACCTCGAACCTGTTTGCTATTTTGGGTCTGCGTGCGATGTACTTCCTGCTGGCGGGCGTGGCGGAGCGTTTCTCCATGCTGAAGTACGGCTTGTCGGTCATTCTGGTGTTTATCGGTATTAAGATGCTGATCGTCGATTTTTACCATATCCCGATCGCTATCTCGTTAGGCGTGGTATTTGGCATTCTGTTTGTGACGCTGGTTGTTAACGCGTGGGTCAACCACCAGCACGATAAAAAGCAGCAAATACAGTAAGTTTCATCTGCTAGCTGAAAAGCCCGACAGCACACTGCGTGCGTCGGGCTTTTTGTTTATCATGTCAAAATAATGTTAAGTTAAAGTTATAAAATATGATCTCAACGCGGAATCCAGGATATTTCGCTTCCCGAACCGCGTTCTTTCCTTATACTCAGCCATGCAAACATTTGCCCGATCCTGAAAGATGCGTCAACAGAACGCACAAAGGTAAGGCAACAACACAATGAAAGGATTACTACATGACTACGCAACGTTCATCGGGGCTACTCTCGCGTTTGGCGCAAGGGAGCCTGGTTAAACAAATTTTGATCGGTTTGGTACTGGGGATTTTACTGGCACTGGTGTCAAAACCTGCGGCTGAAGCCGTTGGTTTGCTGGGTACGCTGTTCGTCGGCGCATTAAAAGCCGTCGCGCCAATTCTGGTTCTGATGCTGGTGATGGCTTCTATCGCCAACCACCAGCACGGGCAAAAAACCAATATCCGCCCCATTCTGTTCCTCTACCTGCTCGGAACATTTTCAGCGGCATTAACCGCCGTTGTCTTCAGCTTTGCTTTCCCATCAACACTGCATCTTTCCAGCAGCGCGGGGGATATCGTACCGCCGTCCGGGATTGTTGAAGTGATGCGCGGCCTGCTGATGAGCATGGTTTCTAACCCAGTTGATGCCCTGCTTAACGCTAACTATATCGGTATTCTGGTATGGGCCGTTGGTCTGGGCTTTGCACTGCGCCACGGCAATGAAACGACCAAAAATCTGGTCAATGATATGTCCAATGCCGTCACCTTTATGGTGAAGTTGGTCATTCGTTTCGCACCGATCGGTATCTTCGGCCTGGTCTCCTCTACGCTGGCAACCACCGGTTTCGCAACGCTTTGGGGCTACGCCCAACTGCTGACCGTACTGGTAGGCTGTATGCTGCTGGTGGCGTTTGTGGTCAACCCACTGCTGGTCTTCTGGAAAATTCGCCGTAACCCGTATCCGCTGGTGCTGGCCTGTCTGCGTGAAAGTGGCGTGTATGCCTTCTTTACCCGCAGTTCGGCGGCAAATATTCCGGTGAACATGGCACTGTGTGAGAAACTGAATCTGGATCGTGATACCTATTCGGTGTCTATCCCGCTGGGCGCCACCATCAATATGGCGGGCGCGGCGATCACCATTACCGTACTGACGCTGGCGGCGGTGAATACGCTGGGTGTTCCGGTTGATTTACCGACTGCGCTGTTACTGAGCGTGGTGGCTTCGCTGTGTGCCTGTGGTGCATCGGGCGTGGCGGGCGGTTCTCTGCTGCTGATCCCGCTGGCGTGCAACATGTTCGGTATCCCGAATGACATCGCCATGCAGGTTGTTGCCGTTGGCTTTATCATCGGCGTATTGCAGGACTCATGTGAAACGGCGTTGAACTCTTCTACAGACGTCCTGTTTACCGCTGCAGCCTGCCAGGCAGAAGACGAGCGTCTGGCAAATAACGCCCTGCGCGGATAATCTCTACGCCCCTCCGTCATCGGGCGGAGGGGTTCTTTTCTTGTACGCTTTTTTCAAGTTTGAACGGATCAATTCCGCGTTTTTGCATTCGCCGGAAGCGAATAATATTCAGGCCGTTCATCACCAGAAAACTCCCTTCGATCATCGTCCCACCAATCGATCCCAGCCAGAAATTATGGATAACCCAACAGGCAGTTGCGCACCACATGACGCAGCGCACGGTTAACCCTTTGCAGCGGAACAGCGCCCAGGTACTGGCCAGCGTGCCAATTATCGGCAACAGCTCCATCGCATGCTGTAATTTCGCCAGCCCGAGAACCAGGGTGAGGACAATAAAAACGGTCATTACCCACAGTTTGCGGGTATGCATTGAGACAAGTGTGCGGATGGTGTTGAGTTCTGCGCTCATTCCCGCAGGCCAGGCCCCCATCAGGAAAAAATGCACGCCGATGGTGGCGCTATAGACGGCGAGTTGCAGCCGGAACCGGCGCTCATCGCGATTGAAAAAGGTGGTAATACCGATCAGAAAGGCGATGACACCTACGCCCTGGGCCAGCCAATACGCGGTCATGCAAGCAACCCCAATTCTATCTCGTAGGCCGGATTAGGCGAGTTCGCCGCCATCCGGCAACGGTTTGTGCCTGATGGCGCTGCGCTTATCAGGCCTACGGTTTGCGCAGACCTGCATGCAGGTACCATCAGGTATTTACTACAACGTTACGCCGCTTTTAAATATCGCTAACTCTCTAAAATCATTCCGCTCGTTGCAGGTTTGCTTGCCGTTGGCGAACTCGACGATGGTATCGACAAATTCTTCCAGTAACTGCGGCATCGCTTTGCCGTGGATCAACTGTCCAGCGTCAAAGTCGATCCAGTGCTTTTTCTTCGCCGCCAGCTCGCTGTTGGTAGCAATTTTCACCGTCGGCACAAAACCACCGTACGGCGTACCGCGACCGGTACTGAACAGCACCATATGACAGCCCGCGCCCGCCAGGGCACTGGTCGCCACCGCATCGTTACCCGGTGCGCTCAGCAGGTTCAGACCATGCGTCTTCAGACGTTCGCCGTAGCGCAGTACGTCCACCACCTGGCTGGAGCCTGCTTTTTGCGTGCAGCCGAGAGATTTATCTTCCAGCGTGGTGATACCGCCCGCTTTGTTGCCCGGCGATGGGTTCTCGTAGATCGGCTGGTCGTGAGCAATGAAGTACTGCTTGAAGTCATTGACCATGGTGACCAGCTTGCCGAACGTTTCTTCATCGCGGCAGTGGTCCATCAGCAGTTGCTCGGCGCCGAACATTTCCGGTACTTCGGTCAGTACGGTGGTGCCGCCGTTGGCAATCACGTAGTCAGAAAAACGCCCCAGCATCGGGTTGGCGGTAATACCGGACAGGCCGTCAGAGCCGCCGCATTCCAGACCAAACTTCAGCTCACCCAGTTTACCCGGCTCACGCTTATCGTTACGCATCACGTTGTACAACTGGTGAAGATGTTCAATCCCCGCTTCCACTTCGTCTTCCTGATGTTGGCAGACCATGAAGTGAACGCGCTCAGGATCGTACTCGCCTAAAGTTTCGCGGAAGGCATCAACCTGGTTGTTTTCACAACCAAGGCCAACCACCAGCACCGCACCCGCATTCGGGTGACGCACCATGTTTTGCAGCATAGTGCGGGTGTTAATGTGGTCGTCGCCGAGCTGTGAACAGCCGTAGGTGTGGCTGAAGAGATGTACGCCGTCGATTCCTTCGGCATCGTTAGTCTCTTTCAGAAAACGGTTCTGCATCTGGCGCGCCATGGCGTTAACACAGCCAACCGTCGGTAGGATCCACAGTTCGTTGCGCACGCCAACATCGCCGTTGGCACGACGGTAGATCTGCACATCGCGATCCGCCGGTTGTGCAACTTCCGCCTGAAAATCAGGGTGGTAGCTATACGTGTCCAGGTCGCTCAGATTAGTGCGCGTGTTGTGAGCATGAATATGCTCACCCGCCGCAACGTCCACCAGCGTATGACCAATTGGCAAACCGTATTTAATGACGTTTTCGCCTTTCGCAATATCACGTAAAGCGAATTTGTGGCCACGAGAGACCGCCTGACGCAGGGTTACCGCCTGCCCATCAACGGCGACTTCGGTTCCTTCAGCCAAATCAGCGAGCGCTACCGCGACGTTATCCAGCGCATGGATCTTGATGTATTGCATACCTTCACCCGGGCCTTAGTTCAGTTCAATGGCGAAGTAATCACGCGCATTGTTAAAGCAAATATTTCTGACCATTTCACCCAGCAACTGGATATCTGCCGGTGCCTCACCTGCAGCAACCCAACGGCCAATCATCTGGCACAGAATGCGACGGAAGTATTCATGGCGCGTGTATGACAGGAAGCTACGGCTATCGGTCAGCATGCCGACGAAACGGCTCAGCAGGCCGAGCTGGGCCAGCTGCGTCATCTGACGTTCCATCCCGTCTTTCTGATCGTTGAACCACCAGCCGGAACCGAACTGCATCTTGCCCGGCATACCTTCGCCCTGGAAGTTGCCGATCATGGTGCCCAGCACTTCGTTATCACGCGGGTTCAGGCAGTAGAGAATGGTTTTCGGCAGCAGGTTCTGTTCGTTCTGCTTGCTCAGCAGTTTGGACAGTTCTTCAGCCATCGGACGGTCATTGATGGAGTCGAAGCCAACATCCGCGCCCAACAGTTTGAACTGGCGCAGGTTGTTATTACGCAGCGCGCCGATGTGGTACTGCTGTACCCATTCGCGACGAGCATATTCCGCACCAAGGAACACCAGCACGGCGGTTTTAAACTGGGCAATTTCATGCTCACTCAGGGTTTCACCCGCCAGGCGACGCGCCAGAATGCTATCCAGTTCAGATTCGTTAGATTCGGCAAACAGCACCACGTCCAGCGCGTGGTCAGAAACTTTACAGCCGTGAGCCGCGAAGTGATCCAGACGTTTGGTCAGTGCAGCTTGCAGATCGCTGAATCGGCGGATATCCGTGTCAGACACTTCACCGAGCTTCGCCATGTAGTCATTAAAGGTCGCCAGCTCAATGTTAAAGGCTTTATCCGGACGCCAGCTCGGCAGCACTTTCACATCAAAGCTTCCGTCTTTAGCAACGGCCGCATGATGCTCCAGAGAGTCGATCGGGTCATCGGTAGTGCCGACCATTTTCACATTCATCTGCTGCATGATGCCGCGCGCGGAGAATTTATCCTGCGCCAGCAGCTCGTTGCATTGGTTCCAGATTTCATCAGCAGTCGCAGGAGAAAGCAGCTTACCTGTAATACCAAACGGGCGACGTAATTCGAGGTGGGTCCAGTGGTACAGCGGGTTACCGATAGTGTGCGGAACCGTGGCGGCCCATGCGTCAAACTTCTCGCGATCGGACGCATCGCCGGTACACAAGCGCTCAGCGACGCCGTTGGTACGCATCGCACGCCATTTGTAGTGATCACCCTTCAGCCAGATGTCATACAGGTTATTAAAACGGTAGTTTTCAGCGATTTGTTGCGGTGGTAAATGGCAGTGGTAATCGAAGATCGGCTGGTCTTTGGCGTAATCATGGTACAGACGGCGGGCAAATTCGGTGTCCAGCAGGAAATCTTCAGTCATAAACGGGGTCATTATCGTCTTCCTCTCAACGAGTGCGTCAGATTGCTTATGTTTTGATGTTGACAAAGTTATCACACCAATTTCCATACACTGAAGATATTTTCGTGAGTTAGATCAACAAATGGTGACAAAAAAATTACTCTCAAAGAGGTAAATCACGCGTCAAGCCGCGCCAGTGCTGGCTTTGCTGAATCGAAATAATGACCACACGAAGATTCACACTTTTGTGATGGCACTCACCTTTTAAAGCTGTATGACAAGTTATCTTTTGGCCGTCGCGATACATAAGCCGACGGAATGCAAATTACCGATGTATCACCATCGGATTGACCGGTACGGAAACCGAATTAGCACAATTATTGACATGGCAAAGTTCGGGGAGTACCGGCTTTTTTTTCGGTCCCCCCTCGTAAAAGAACATCCTCCGCCCTGAACTGGAAGATGACCGCTCGTTCGCGGACATAACAAAACGATGAGGTTTTACATGCGTAAAATTAAAGGGTTACGTTGGTACATGATTGCACTGGTGACGCTTGGCACCGTGCTGGGTTACCTGACACGTAACACTGTGGCGGCAGCTGCGCCAACTCTGATGGAAGAGTTACACATCTCCACTCAACAGTATTCCTATATCATCGCAGCGTATTCTGCTGCTTACACCGTAATGCAACCCGTTGCCGGCTACGTGCTCGATGTGCTCGGCACAAAAGTTGGTTACGCGATGTTCGCCGTTCTGTGGGCCGTCTTCTGTGGCGCGACCGCACTGGCTGGCAGTTGGGGTGGACTAGCGCTGGCGCGTGGCGCGGTAGGTGCCGCTGAAGCCGCAATGATCCCTGCGGGTTTGAAAGCCAGTTCTGAGTGGTTCCCGGCAAAAGAACGTTCAATTGCCGTTGGGTACTTTAACGTCGGCTCTTCTATCGGTGCGATGATTGCTCCGCCGCTGGTCGTCTGGGCAATCGTCATGCACAGCTGGCAGATGGCATTCATTATTTCCGGTGCGCTGAGCTTCATCTGGGCGATGTGCTGGCTTGTGTTCTACAAACACCCGCGCGACCAGAAAAAGCTGTCTGATGAAGAACGTGATTACATTCTGAATGGTCAGGAATCACAGCATAAAAACAACACCTCGAAAAAAATGTCGCTCGGTCAGATCCTGCGTAACCGCCAGTTCTGGGGCATCGCACTGCCGCGTTTCCTGGCAGAGCCGGCCTGGGGTACCTTCAACGCCTGGATCCCGCTGTTCATGTTTAAAGTCTATGGCTTTAACCTGAAAGAGATTGCGATGTTTGCCTGGATGCCGATGCTGTTTGCTGACCTGGGCTGTATCGTTGGGGGCTACTTACCGCCGCTGTTCCAGCGCTGGTTCGGCGTTAACCTGATCGTTTCACGTAAAATGGTCGTCACCATGGGCGCATTGCTGATGATTGGCCCAGGGATGATTGGTCTGTTCACCAGCCCGTACATTGCTATCGCCCTGCTGTGCGTTGGCGGCTTTGCTCACCAGGCGCTGTCCGGTGCTCTGATTACGCTTTCTTCTGACGTATTTGGTCGTAATGAAGTGGCAACGGCAAACGGCCTGACCGGTATGTCCGCCTGGCTTGCAAGTACGCTGTTTGCACTGGTTGTTGGCGCACTGGCTGACACTATCGGCTTTAGCCCGCTGTTCGCCGTACTGGCGGTATTCGACCTGCTCGGCGCACTCGTTATCTGGACGGTCTTGCAAAACAAATCGGCCAGCGAGGTCGACTCGGGATCACAGACTGGCGATCCCGCTCCGCAAAATTAACCCGCTGTTTTTCATCAAGGGTATATAATGCGAAGCCGCCAGTTATCTGGCGGCTTTTTTATCGCCGCGAGTGGAGCAGTAATCGCAAAAGTGGTATAACAAATATAGTCTGCCGTATCATGCCTGGAGCGCATATGGAAATCACCGAACCACGACGTTTGTACCAACAACTTGCAGCTGATCTGAAAGAACGCATTGAGCAAGGCGTCTATCTGGTGGGTGACAAACTCCCTGCCGAGCGCTTTATCGCCGATGAAAAAAATGTCAGCCGTACCGTGGTTCGTGAAGCAATTATCATGCTCGAGGTAGAGGGTTACGTTGAGGTGCGCAAAGGATCGGGGATCCACGTCATTTCCAACCAACCCAGACATTATGTTGCGCCAGATGAAAACCTGGAATTTGCCAGCTACGGTCCTTTCGAGCTGCTCCAGGCGCGTCAGCTCATTGAGAGTAACATTGCCGAGTTTGCCGCCACCCAGGTGACCAAACAGGACATCATGAAGCTGATGGAGATTCAGGAGAAATCACGTAACGAAAAAAGCTTTCGTGACTCCGAGTGGGATCTCCAGTTCCATGTGCAGGTCGCCCTGGCAACGCAGAACTCGGCTCTGGCCGCGATTGTTGAAAAAATGTGGACTCAGCGTATTCACAACCCCTACTGGAAGAAATTGCACGACCACATCGACCTGCGCACGGTTGATAACTGGTGTGATGACCATGACCAGATCCTTCGGGCGCTGATTCGCAAAGATCCTCATGCCGCCAAACTGGCGATGTGGCAGCATCTTGAGAACACGAAGCAGATGCTGTTTAACGAAACCAGCGATGATTTTGAGTTCAATGCGGACCGTTATCTATTTACCGAAAATCCGGTCGTTCACCTCGATACAGCTGCTAACAGCGCAAAATAAACAATCTTATCAATGCAGGCGCGACCACGCGCCTGTTTCTGACACTTGGTAAGCGTTAGGTATAAAGTGTCAGCCTGTGTAAATCCTCTCGCCTCCCTCCATTGCGATAAGCAAAATCACAGTTCAACAACCGTAATTTCTATAACGGACTACGTTGACCTTTGTTACAATTAGATGCTGTTTGAATTTTTGTGTTTAAGAGCTTGCTAACTTCACAACTTTACAGGGAATAGTTCAGGCCGTGAATTTGTATCAAACCGCGAGTCATGTAAAAAATATTAATAAAATCGTGGTGTTACAAAAACCAGAAAACCGGCATGACGACAACCGATTCTCCAGGAATATTGAATGGAACTACTGACTCAATTACTAAATGCTTTATGGGCTCAGGATTTTGAAACGCTGGCCAATCCTTCCATGATTGGCATGCTCTATTTTGTACTCTTTACTATTTTGTTTCTGGAAAACGGACTGCTGCCAGCAGCCTTTTTACCTGGCGACAGTTTGCTGGTACTGGTCGGCGTACTTATTGCCAAAGGCGCAATGGGTTTTCCGCAAACGGTGCTACTACTCACCACCGCAGCCAGCCTCGGTTGCTGGCTCAGCTATATACAAGGTCGATGGTTGGGCAATACCCGCACAGTGCAAAACTGGTTATCTCATCTTCCTGCACATTACCATCAGCGTGCGCATCATCTGTTCCATAAGCATGGCTTGTCTGCGCTGCTGGTCGGTCGCTTTATCGCGTTTGTCAGAACATTACTGCCGACCATCGCAGGATTGTCCGGCCTGAACAATGCGCGCTTTCAGTTCTTCAACTGGATGAGCGGACTGCTTTGGGTCCTTATTCTCACATCGTTGGGCTATCTGCTGGGCAAAACACCGGTGTTTCTCAAATATGAAGATCAACTGATGTCTTGCCTGATGCTGCTTCCTGTGGTGTTACTGGTGTTTGGTCTGGCAGGTTCACTGGTTGTTCTTTGGAAAAAGAAATACGGGAACCGAGGGTAAATTATGCTGAAATCATGCATAACGCTCCGACGACTTGCCTGGTCCACCACTTTTATGTTGTTCATCGGCGCGTTGCTCCTGACCTGGTCGGTCATTCGCCAGCAGGAGTCAACGCTTGCCATTCGTGCCGTAAACCAGGGAGCCAGCATGCCTGATGGCTTCTCTATCTGGCATCACCTGGATGCCAACGGCATTCGTTTTAAAAGCATCACTCCGCAAAATGACGCCCTGCTGATTACCTTTGATTCCAGTGCACAGAGCGCAGCGGCAAAGGTCGTACTGGATCGAACGTTACCGCACGGTTTCGTTATCGCTCAGCAGGATGATAATAATCAGGCGGTTCAGTGGTTATCCCGCTTACGTGAGACCCCACACCGTTTTGGTTAATTTCCAGGAATCTGAATTAGATCACTCACTTTGGTGATTTCACCGTTTAGCGCCTATGATTAATAAACTGGGTTTATGACCCAACGCTTTATTATTCTGGAGCATCGACCCTAAACGACGAGGTCGAATCACAATGGAAGGTTCAAGAATGAAATACCGCATCGCTTTGGCAATTAGCCTTTTCGCTCTCAGTGCCGGCAGCTACGCCACCACCCTCTGTCAGGAAAAAGAACAAGACATTCAGCGGGAGATTAGCTATGCCGAAAAACACAACAATCAGAGCCGTATCAATGGGCTGAACAAAGCGCTGAGCGAAGTCAGAGCAAACTGTACTGACAGCAAACTGCGCGCCAACCATCAGAAAAAAATCGCCGAGCAGAAAAATGAGATTGCCGAGCGTCAACGTGACTTAGCCGAAGCTAAGCAAAAAGGCGATGCGGATAAGGTAGCAAAGCGTGAACACAAGCTTGCTGAAGCCCAGCAAGAGCTAAAAGAACTCGAGACCCGCGATTACTAAGTACGGTAACTAGCCACTCAACTGGAGAAAACTATGTCGAAAGATAATGCTACGGAAAACCTGCGCGCTGAGCTGAAATCTCTTGCGGATACGCTTGAAGAAGTACTTAGCTCCTCTGGCGATAAGTCGAAGGAAGAGATGAGTAAAATTCGCAGCAAAGCCGAACATGCGCTGCGCGAGAGCCGCCATCGTCTGAGTGAAACCAGCGATGTAATTGCCAAACAGACCCGTGAGGCCGCGGCTAAAGCCGATAACTACGTGCGCGAAAACCCATGGACAGGCGTCGGCATTGGCGCTGCAGTCGGTGTGGTGCTTGGTGTACTGCTGTCGCGCCGTTAACAATGGCTGATTCTCAACACGCACAAGGTCCAGGCAAAGGCGTACTGGGTATTGGACAGCGGATCCTGACGATTCTCGTTGAGATCGTAGAAACACGGCTGCGGCTGGTCGTCGTTGAGCTGGAAGAGGAAAAAGCCAATCTCATCCAGATCCTGCTGATGCTTGGGCTGACTATGCTGTTCGCGGCGTTTGGCCTGATGAGCCTGATGGTGCTTATCATCTGGGCTATTGACCCTCAATACCGCCTGAACGCCATGATTGCTACCACCGTTGTGCTGTTGCTGTTAGCGCTGATTGGCGGGATATGGACGCTGCGTAAAGCACGTAAAACAACGCTGCTACGCCATACACGCCAGGAACTCGCTAATGACAGGCAAGCCCTGGAGGATGATGCATAATGAGCAGCAAAGTCGAACGTCAAAAGCGTAAGGCGCAACTGCTTGGACAGATCCAGCAGCAACGGCTGGATCTGTCTGCGACTCGCCGCGACTGGCTGGAAGCCACCGAGGTCTACGATCGTGGCTGGAAGACGCTACTGAACCTGCGTGGCTGGGTGTTGGTCGCGAGCAGTATTATGGCGGTTCGCACCATCCGCAACCCGAATCTGCTGGTACGCTGGGCTAAGCGCGGCTTTAGCGTCTGGAGTATCTGGCGTCTGGTGAAATCGACCATCAGACAGCAGCAACTGCGCGGCTAATCCTTTTCTTACCCCCAACCTCAAAATTTTTGAAAAATACTGACAGTTTTCCTTGCTAACAATTCTCATTAAGCACGTTTATGATTCTCTCCATCGACAGCAACGACGCGCTCTGCAGCGTCGATGCACAAAAAAACACAATAAGCCGCCTGAGTGGTTTCCTGGAGAGTATGATGAAGAAATTAGAAGATGTTGGTGTACTGGTAGCGCGCATTCTGATGCCAATCCTGTTTATTACCGCAGGTTGGGGAAAAATCACCGGATATGCGGGTACCCAACAGTACATGGAAGCCATGGGCGTCCCAGGATTTATGCTGCCGCTGGTGATTCTGCTTGAGTTTGGCGGCGGTCTGGCAATTCTGTTCGGTTTCCTGACCCGTACAACCGCGCTGTTCACCGCAGGCTTCACATTGCTGACGGCGTTCCTCTTCCACAGCAACTTTGCGGAAGGTGTGAACTCTCTGATGTTCATGAAAAACCTGACCATCGCAGGCGGTTTCCTGCTGCTGGCTATCACCGGTCCAGGCGCATTTAGTATTGACCGTGTGCTGAATAAAAAGTGGTAAGCAAACTATACTGAACACATCAAAAAGCGAGGAGATATCTCCTCGCTTTTGCTATCTGAGGAGGCGAAAATCATGGGACAACTGATTGACGGCGTCTGGCATGACACCTGGTACGATACCAAATCAACCGGTGGAAAATTTCAACGTTCTGCATCGGCTTTCCGTAACTGGCTCACCGCGGATGGCGCGCCTGGCCCTACCGGTGAAGGTGGCTTTGCTGCCGAAAAAGACCGCTATCATCTGTACGTTTCTCTGGCCTGTCCGTGGGCGCATCGCACGCTGATTTTGCGCAAACTCAAAGGGCTGGAACCGTTTATTTCCGTTTCTGTTGTGCATCCGCTGATGCTGGAAAACGGCTGGACCTTTGACGATAACTTCCCGGCGGCAACCGGCGATACCCTGTATCAGCACGAATTTCTTTATCAGCTCTATTTACACGCCGATCCGCACTACAGTGGTCGGGTCACCGTTCCGGTGCTGTGGGATAAAAAGAACCACACCATTGTCAGCAACGAATCTGCAGAAATCATCCGCATGTTTAACACCGCGTTTGATGCGCTGGGCGCGAAAGCCGGAGATTACTATCCCCCTGCCCTGCAAAGCAAAATCGACGAGCTGAACGGCTGGATTTATGACAACGTTAATAACGGCGTGTATAAAGCCGGATTTGCCACCAGTCAGGAAGCCTACGACGACGCCGTGGATAACGTCTTTCAATCTCTGGCACGACTGGAGCAGATCCTTGGGCAACATCGCTACCTGACCGGCGACCAGTTAACCGAGGCCGACATTCGCCTGTGGACCACGCTGGTACGCTTTGATCCCGTGTATGTCACCCACTTCAAGTGCGACAAACACCGGATTAGCGACTATCTGAACCTGTACGGTTTCCTGCGTGATATCTACCAGATGCCGGGTATTGCGGAAACCGTCAATTTCGATCATATCCGCAATCACTACTTCCGTAGCCACAAAACCATTAACCCGACCGGCATTATTTCTGTTGGGCCGTGGCAGGACCTCAACGAACCTCATGGGCGTGACGAGCGTTTCGCCTGATTTACACAGGCCCCCATTTGGGGGCTAAATAATTAATACCGTAAATATTTACCATCATTTCATTCACAGCTATTCTTAATTTGATTACTTTAAAAACAAGTAATTGAATGCAGAACGAGGCAAAAATGGATTGGTATTTAAACGTATTAAAGAATTACTTTGGTTTTGGTGGCCGCGCACGTCGTAAAGAATACTGGATGTTTGTGCTGGTCAACATCATCTTCACATTCGTGCTGGGTATTCTGGACAGAATGTTTGGCTGGGAGCGCGCCGGTGGAGAAGGCATATTAACGACGATTTACGGGGTTCTGGTCTTTATTCCGTGGTGGGCGGTACAGTTCCGGCGTTTACATGACACCGATCGTTCAGCCTGGTGGCTACTGGTGCTGCTGATCCCGATCGTAGGCTGGCTGGTGATCATCATTTTCAACTGTCAAAACGGGACTCAGGGGAGCAACCGCTTCGGGCCCGATCCCAAACAGTTATCCTGACGTAGCATATGTAGATGCCTGATGGCGCTGCGCTTATCAGGCCTACAACATACTCCGTCTTCCAGGCCGGATAAGGTGCTTCGCACCGCATCCGGCGTAACAGTCAGGCTATTTACCCGCAAACAGCTTGGGGATTTCCCGCAGACACCAGGATTTCGCCTCGCCCATGCTGTCACGACGCCAGGCCATAATAATATCTATCTCGCTTGTCGATTCCGGACTAACGACCCGCAGCCGACCAGCCGCAATATCCTCTTCCACCAGTGGGTACGGCATCGTCGCCACGCCAAGCCCTGCCAACAGCGCCTGACGTTTATCTTCTATCGTACTCACCGTCAGACGCGGCTGCTTATCCAGCAGTTGAACCGTCAGCACCGGACGTTCACGGGCGGTATCCGCCACCGCGATCCCACGGTATTTAACGCGGGTGACTTCCGATAACGGTTCCGGCTCCTGATGAATGGGATGATCCGGGGCCGCTACATAGACGTTCATCAGCGAGTACAGCTTGCGCGAGTTGATTTCTGAGGATGAGCGAAAATGCATATCCGGCGCAATCACGATATCCGCCCGCCCCTGCTCAAGACGCTCCCACGCCCCCGCCAGAACTTCGGTAATAACGGAAAGCTGGGTATTGGCCTTCCCGGCAAGCCTGTCGATCAGCGGGAAAAACGCCGCCGTCGGCACCAGCGCTTCGGTAACGATAGTCAGATGCGTTTCCCAACCGCGAGCCAATGCTTCGGCATCGGTAGTCAGTTTATCCGCAGCTTCCAGCAGTACGCGCCCGCGCTCCAGCAACATACGCCCAACGTTAGTGAATTTTGTGCGGTGGCCTGAACGGTCAAACAGCACCACGTCCAGCTCTTCCTCCAGCTTCTGCATGGTATAGCTAAGTGCGGAAGGAACGCGTCCCAGTTCGTCTGCCGCAGCAGCAAAACTACCGCGTCTGTCTATTGCGTCCATGACGCGTAACGCTTCAAGCGTTAAAGCCCTTTCTTTGGCCATCTCGTTCTCATTCAGGAAATTTGAACATACCGGGCAGAATATCTGGCTAACAATGCAGCGTCTAGCCATTTAACATAAAAGGAAGTAAAGAGAGGTCAAGAACTATGATTACTACCCGTACAGCCAAACAATGCGGGCAAGCAGACTACGGCTGGCTGCAGGCCCGTTATACCTTCTCCTTTGGACACTATTTTGATCCTAAACTGCTGGGTTATGCCTCGCTGCGTGTTCTGAACCAGGAAGTTCTGGCACCGGGGGCCTCTTTCCAGCCACGGACCTATCCGAAGGTGGATATCGTCAATCTGATCCTCGAAGGGGAAGCGGAGTACCGAGACAGCGAAGGCAACCATATCAAGGCCAAAGCAGGTGAAGTTTTGCTGCTCGCGACACAGCCCGGGATTAGCTATAGCGAACACAATATCAGCAAAGACAAACCGTTAACCCGGATGCAGCTCTGGCTGGACGCCTGCCCGCAGCGTGAAAACGCCTGTGTACAGAAAGCCACGCTGAGCACCGGTAAGCATCAGTTGCTGGCCTCGCCGGACGGTGAACAAGGCAGCCTGCATCTGCGCCAACAGGTATGGGTGCACCACGTTGAGCTACAGCAAGGTGAATCGTTGAGTTTTCAGTTACATGGGCCACGTGCTTATTTACAGTCGATTCACGGCAGATTCCATGCGGTGACGTCTGGCGCCGAAAAAGAAGCGCTCACCTGTGGCGATGGGGCATTTATTCGTGACGAAACTAACATAACGTTAGTCGCCGATACCCCGCTGCGCGCTTTGCTGATAGATTTGCCCGTATAGTCAGGGAAAACAATGGAGTACGACTATTGAGCAAGAAATCATCAAAAAAACGCCAGCCTCAGGTTGAGCCGAAAAAACAAGAAACAGTTACCTTCGGCTATGAAGAAATGCTGACAGAGCTGGAAGCGATTGTGGCCGATGCCGAACTACGGCTGGAAGACGAAGAAGCCGCCTGAACAGGCG
>NZ_SZWU01000069.1:149969-154685 GCF_005280935.1 Citrobacter sp. wls757
TTATGCCGGGTGGCGCCAACGGCTTACCCGGCCTACAGATTAATGTGCCTTACTGGCCATGATCTCAATAATCTGCTTGTCGGTTTCCTGCATCGAACGACACGCCAGCGCACACAGGTTAGCGATAGATTGTTCCACGTTATGCGCCACAATCCCTTCGTTGCCGGTTACAGCAGTATCATCCAGCGCCATCAGTACCGCTTTCCACGCCGCGGAAGCACTGGTTGAGACTTTCATCGCGCAGCTGTTTGAAGCGCCATCGCATATCATTCCGCTCACGTCGCCAATCATGCTGCTGATCGCCATCGCGATGGTGTTGTAGCGACCATCTACGATCCATGCCATCCCCGCTGCTGCCCCCATCGCCGCCGTAGTTGCCGCACACAGTGCAGACAAACGCGGAAGCTGATGATGGATGTAGATAGCGCTCAGATGAGACAACATTAGCGCACGTGCCAGTTTCTCCTCATCCGCGCCAAAGTGCTCGGCCACCACCATCACCGGAACAGTCGCGGTAATGCCCTGATTACCGGAGCCGGAGTTGCTCATGGCCGGCAGCGTCGCCCCGCCCATTCGCGCATCCGATGCCGCACTGGTGCGGATCAGAATAGAGGTGGAGAGATCGTTCGCCAGCAGGCCACGCGCACACTGCTTCTCAAGCGTAGTTCCGATGTGCAAACCCCAGTTACCGCGCAGCCCTTCCTGAGACAGCGCACCGTTCAGTTTTGCCGCATCGAGAATGAAGCGGATTGACTCAAACGGTACCGCGTTCACGAACGCCAGAATCTCTTCCAGCGAGGTGTGAGACAATACCGCCAGCGGCGACTCCTGTTCCTCTTCCTGAGCATTCTGTTCTGTGGTGAACACTACGCCCTTATTGGTCTCGATGTGCACAATGTTGGTATGACCGCCCACAATCGTCACGCACGCCCATCCTTCAGCGCTGTAAACCTTCGCGCGGGAAAAGAGGATGTCCTCGCAAGGCTCCTGCAGCATCACCGCAACCTTGCCAGCGCTCAGCATCGCCTTCGCATCGGCGATCGCTTGTGGCGACGCATCTTTCAGTACCTCTAAACCGGCACGGGCATTTCCCCCCAGCGCACCCAGCGCCGCCGCGACAGGTAACCCGACCATTCCGGTACCCGGCACGGTAACGCCCATGCCGTTTTTCATCAGGTTCGGTGAGACCCACGCGTCAATGCGTTCAACCGCGCCGTCCAGCTCAGAGGATGCAACCGCCGCCGCCAGAGCCAGAGAGATAGGTTCTGTACAGCCCAACGCAGGCTTAACTTCTTCCTGCACCGCGCGGATAAAACTATCCCATAATGGATTCAATGTAGTCTCAAACATAACAACAACCTTTGCTCAAATATCTCAGGAAAATGCCAGGAACGGAGAAACGCACAACAGCAGGCCCGTGAAAATAATCAGATACAGGGAAGCGCCTTTGTATTTGTGCAGTGCAGGAACTTTGTAGACCAGCCAGGCCGGGATCAGACAACCCACCATGCCGAAGATAGGGCTACAAATAGAGGTGAAGCTCAGCACCGGCGCGTTGAGCACAATTGCGCTCCAGGCCAGCAGGATGGCAAAAATCATAATGCCGCGCTGAACAAAGGTTTCGTTGATTTTCTCAGCCGGCATATAGCGGCGCAGAATGTTCATCACGATCCCTTGAGTCGCTTCACGGAAACCTAAGTAGACACCGAAGAAAGCGGTCATAACGGCGAAAATGTTCAGAATAACGCTGACGATTTTCACCCAGCCAGCACCCGCACCATTGATAAATTGCGCGGCAATAGCCAGAGCGGAAATGTTCTGCTCATAAGCTTTAACCGCTTCGTCGTGGCCCATCGCCAACGTGAAGGAAACAGCGTAGAAAAAGACGGTAACAAACAGAATACCGAACGCGATGTTCATGGCACGCAGGGCTTTATGACGCGCCACTTCGATGGATTTGTTGCGTGAACGGTATGAGATAACCATCGGGCTTAAGGTCTGAATAAACAGAATCGAGGTCAGCGTAAACGGCAGAGTGATAATCGCATTTTTGATCAGCAGCGCCATCGGCGGCAGTGAACCTGCGTTATGCAGATGCCACATCCCTACCATCGACACGCCAAGCGCTGCCACAACCAGCAGCTTGGTCATTACCATGCCGGTGGAGATTTTAAACAGCATTTGTTCCCCGCGTGACGAGATAGCCACCAGGATGCAAATCAGTACCAGGCCATAGAACGGGCTGTCGGACAGTAAACCTTCCGTCACACCAAACGTGTGCAGATAGGAGGCGCTGTCATTGGTGATGGCGGTGGAATAAACGAACATCCAGATAACCAGCATCACAAAATACAATGCACCTAACAGGATGCCCCAGTTCTTACCCAGATAGCCGCTGATCACGCTCGGGTAGTCTTTACACTCTGGGGACTCAGCCAGCGTGTTGATAAACAGGCGCTGGAACAAATACATGGCTGGGTAGCCGATGATAGAGGAGAGCAAGAACACCCACAGCCCCATCAATCCTACCTGGACAGGAAGAAAAACAATCCCCGCGCCAATTGCCATACCGATACTCATAATGACCCAGCCGGTGTCCGTGCTGTCGAACTTAATGGCTTCACGCCATTCGCTTTCGGTCATTCCCGCCCGACGTGCCGGAGCAGATGCGTCGAGTATTACGCTACTATTCGTTGCCGTTTCCATAATTTCCCGCTCAATGTGTAGGTAGAGGTTTTTATATTTTTTTCGTACTGCATCAATGCGATACGCAGTACTTAGGTGCAGGTGAGCTATTGGAGTAATGAAGAAATCATACGCGCAGGATCAGAGAAAAACTTCACAAACAAACCCCTGTAATTTCTAAAAGTTAAGAAATATTTTCTCTTTTATATGCATATGTAGGATTTAAATTCTATTTTTGAAGCAGATCACAACAAAAAATGCGCGCTAAAGTGCTAATGCTGATCAGTTAACACCTCACCTTCTACGTTTTTTGTTAAAACAGCAAAACAGATTTAACTGGAAGTCAGAGGGTTGAAGCGATGACCCCGGTCCGGCTGAAAATCGATGAGGCGTTGACGGCTGACCGGGACTGCCCGCAGGGATGCGGGCAGAGGGGATGGCCTGCATGGATGCAGGCTCGGCCCCGACCCGACAGGCAGACGGAATAAGACGAATAACTCGCGCAGCGACGATTTTCCCGCCGGGAGCCTGGGTTGCAAGGGAGCGGCGGCGCTTACGCCTTATCCGGCCTACAAACGCACCCTTTCATCTCAGGTACAGACCACTTTAATCGCCAGACCACCGCGTGACGTTTCGCGGTACTTGTCGTTCATATCTTTGCCCGTTTCATACATGGTCTCGATCACTTTATCGAGCGAAACGCGTGGCTCAGATGTGCGACGTAGCGCCATGCGTGCGGCGTTGACGGCTTTTACCGCGTTGATCGCATTACGTTCAATACACGGTATTTGCACCTGTCCAGCAACCGGATCGCAGGTCAGCCCCAGGTTATGCTCCATGGCGATTTCCGCCGCAATACAAACCTGCGACGGGCTACCGCCGAGCAACTCGGTCAGCCCGGCTGCCGCCATTGAACAGGCTACGCCAATTTCACCCTGACAGCCGACTTCGGCACCAGAAATAGAGGCGTTCATCTTATACAGCGCCCCTATCGCCCCCGCGGCCAGCAAGTAACGGGCAATGGAGTTTGCATTCACCGGACGGCGGAACTTGTCGTAATAGGCCAATACGGCAGGGATAATTCCACATGCGCCGTTGGTCGGTGCCGTCACAACCCGGCATCCGGCGGCGTTTTCTTCGCTCACGGCCAGCGCGAACATGTTGATCCAGTCAATAACGTTCATCGGGTCGCTGGACAGGTTATCGCTGGAAACCAGCAACCGGCGTAATGCCACGGCGCGGCGCGGGACGTTCAATGGACCCGGCAGGACGCCTTCGGTGTTCATGCCGCGCTCAATTCCGGCGTGCATGACGTCCCAGATGGCGGCAAAACCAGCATCGATTTCTTCTTTGCTACGCATCGCCAGTTCGTTCTGCATCATCAGACCGGAAACGGATAGCCCGTTGCGCTCGCACAGTTTCAGCAGTTCGCTGGCGGAATGAAAATTGTAGGGCACGTGTGCTTCAACATCATGCGTCTGACCAAATTGCTCCTCTTCAACGATAAAACCACCGCCGACGGAGTAATAGGTTTTGCTTAATAGCGTCTCGGTGCCGTTCCATGCGGTGATACGCATGCCATTTTCATGGCGCGGCAGCGTTTCGGCGTGAAAGAGGATATTTTTGTCTGGGGAGAAATCGACAATATGCGTGCCCTCTGCAACCGGTAAACGTCCGGTACGGGCCACTTCCTGAGTAAAACCAGCGATAGAATCTATATTAACGTTTTGCGGACTGTTACCGGCCAGTCCCATCATGATGGCGACATCTGTCGCATGACCTTTTCCGGTCAGGGAAAGTGATCCATAAAGATCGACCACAATATGCGTAGCCTTGGGGAGTTCCCCGCTGCTGACCAACAGATCGATAAAGCTTTTACCTGCGTTCATTGGCCCCACGGTATGGGAGCTGGAAGGTCCAATGCCAATCTTAAAAATATCGAATGCGCTAATCATATCCACACCCTCGGATTGCCGTTCAGTGAAGACCAGGTTTCACACTCATTAAGGATCGGGGCGATCCTGAGATCGC
>NZ_SZWU01000045.1:0-11128 GCF_005280935.1 Citrobacter sp. wls757
GCCCGTCAGGGCGGTTGTCATATGGGAGGTAGCATGTTTGATATTGGCGTTAATTTAACCAGTTCACAATTTGCGAAAGACAGGGATGATGTTGTGGCGCGCGCCTTTGCTGCGGGCGTAAACGGTATGCTTCTGACCGGAACAAACCTGCACGAAAGCCAGCAGGCGCTGAAGTTGGCGCAACATTATCCGCATTGCTGGTCCACGGCTGGCGTGCACCCGCATGACAGTAGCCAATGGCAATCCTCAACGGAAGACGAGATTATCGCGCTGGCAAACCAGTCTGAGGTGGTCGCTATTGGCGAGTGCGGTCTGGATTTCAATCGCAATTTCTCCACGCCACAGGAGCAGGAACGTGCTTTTGAGGCACAACTGCGCATTGCCGCTGAACTGCAGATGCCGATTTTCATGCATTGTCGGGAAGCCCATGAGCGTTTTCTGACGTTGCTGGAGCCGTGGCTGGATAGTCTCCCGGGCGCGGTGCTGCACTGTTTTACCGGAACGCGGCAGGAGATGCAGGACTGTGTGGACCGAGGGCTTTATATTGGTATTACCGGCTGGGTCTGTGATGAGCGTCGGGGGATGGAACTGCGGGAACTGCTGCCGTTTATTCCGGTAGAAAGACTACTGATCGAAACCGATGCGCCTTACCTCCTTCCTCGCGACTTAACGCCTAAACCGACGTCACGGCGCAATGAACCGGCGCACCTGCCACATATTCTTGAGCGTATTGCCCACTGGCGCGGAGAAGATCCTCAATGGCTGTCAGCAACCATTGATGCTAACGTCCGAACGTTGTTCGAAGTGACCTTCTAAACGGCTTAAATTTTTCTAAAACCGGTATTTTTCACGCTCTGCTTAACTTCTTTATTCAACAGGTTAAGCAGTAGCATGGAACGCGCTTCGCCATCCGGCTCGGTGAAGATCGCTTTTAGCCCCTCAAATGCCCCTTCAGTAATAATCACGCTGTCCCCTGGCTGAGGAGTTTGCGGGTCCACAATACCTTCAGGCTTGTAGATAGAAAGCTGGTGAATAACGGGAGAAGGGACGGTCGCAGGCGTCGCGCCAAAACGGACGAAATGGCTGACACCACGCGTGGCATTGATAGTGGTGGTGTGGATCACTTCCGGGTCGAACTCGACAAACATGTAATTAGGGAATAGTGGTTCACTGACTGTGGTACGTTTACCGCGCACTATTTTTTCCAGGGTGATCATAGGCGTCAGGCAGTTCACCGCCTGTCTTTCCAGGTGTTCCTGGGCTCTCTGAAGTTGCCCACGTTTGCAGTACAGTAAATACCAGGATTGCATAATAACTCTTATCCGCTTGTTCTGAGCGCAAGCATAGCAAAAGCCATGCGTTAAGTTAATTATACCCACCTCAACGCAGGCTGAAACCCAATGGGTATATACGCCCGGGGCTTATATGTATCGCCAGAGTTCACGCTAATTTAACAAAAATACAGCATCACAATGATGAACGCCGTATAATGAAGCGCTTACGAAGAGGCCACAATGGACGCCATGAAATATCACGATTTACGCGACTTCCTGACGCTGCTTGAACAGCAGGGCGAGCTCAAACGCATTTCGCTTGAGGTGGATCCCCATCTGGAAATTACTGAAATTGCCGATCGCACTCTGCGTGCCGGTGGGCCTGCGTTACTGTTTGAGAATCCGAAAGGCTATTCAATGCCGGTGCTGTGTAACCTGTTTGGCACACCAAAGCGTGTTGCGATGGGGATGGGACAAGAAGATGTCTCGGCGCTACGAGAAGTCGGTAAACTGTTGGCGTTTTTGAAAGAGCCAGAGCCACCGAAAGGATTCCGCGATCTGTTTGATAAGCTGCCGCAGTTTAAGCAGGTGTTGAACATGCCGACTAAGCGGTTGCGCGGTGCACCTTGTCAGCAAAAAATCTACTCGGGCGATGACGTTGATTTAAACCGCATTCCGATTATGACCTGCTGGCCGGAAGATGCCGCGCCGCTGATTACCTGGGGGCTCACCGTGACGCGTGGTCCGCATAAAGAGCGGCAGAATCTGGGCATCTATCGTCAGCAGCTGATTGGCAAAAACAAGCTCATTATGCGCTGGCTGTCCCATCGCGGCGGCGCGCTTGATTACCAGGAGTGGTGCGCAGCGCATCCGGGCGAACGCTTCCCGGTTTCTGTGGCGTTAGGAGCAGATCCTGCGACCATTCTGGGGGCCGTGACGCCGGTCCCTGATACATTATCCGAGTACGCATTTGCCGGGCTGTTGCGCGGAACCAAGACCGAAGTGGTTAAATGTATTTCCAACGACCTGGAAGTGCCTGCCAGCGCAGAAATCGTGCTGGAAGGGTACATTGAACCGGGCGAGCTGGCTCCGGAAGGGCCGTATGGCGATCATACCGGCTACTACAACGAAGTAGATAGCTTCCCGGTCTTTACCGTCACGCACATTACCCAGCGTGAAGATGCAATTTATCACTCTACCTATACCGGACGCCCGCCAGATGAACCCGCGGTGCTCGGCGTGGCGCTGAACGAAGTCTTCGTGCCTATTCTGCAAAAGCAGTTCCCGGAAATCGTCGATTTTTATCTACCTCCGGAAGGCTGTTCTTATCGCCTGGCCGTCGTGACGATGAAAAAACAGTACGCTGGCCATGCCAAACGCGTCATGATGGGTGTTTGGTCGTTTTTGCGTCAGTTTATGTACACCAAATTTGTTATTGTTTGCGATGATGACGTCAACGCACGCGACTGGAATGATGTGATTTGGGCAATTACTACCCGTATGGACCCGGCCCGGGATACGGTACTGGTAGAGAATACGCCAATTGATTACCTGGACTTTGCCTCGCCGGTTTCCGGCCTTGGTTCAAAAATGGGGCTGGATGCCACAAATAAATGGCCGGGCGAAACCCAACGTGAATGGGGACGTCCGATTAAAAAAGATCCTGAAGTGACTGCGCGCATTGACGCAATTTGGGATGAACTGGCCATCTTTAATGACGGCAAAAGCGCCTGAGGCGCGATCGTTTTGCCTATTGATCCGACAGAGAGAGCGCATGACAACCTTAAGCTGTAAAGTGACCTCGGTAGAAGCTATCACTGACACCGTATATCGCGTTCGTTTAGTGCCAGACGCGGCGTTTTCCTTTCGTGCTGGCCAGTATTTAATGGTCGTGATGGATGAAAGGGATAAGCGTCCGTTCTCCATGGCATCAACGCCGGACGAGCAAGGATTCATTGAGCTGCACGTTGGCGCCTCTGAGCTAAATCTTTACGCCATGGCCGTGATGGACCGTATTCTGAAAGACCGGGAAATCAAGGTCGACATTCCGCATGGCGAAGCCTGGCTGCGTGACGAAGACGAGCGCCCGCTGATCCTGATTGCCGGTGGTACAGGGTTCTCTTACGTGCGTTCTATTCTGCTTACCGCGCTGGCGCGTAATCCAAATCGCGATATCACCATTTACTGGGGCGGTCGCGAGGAGAAGCATCTCTACGATCTCTCCGAGCTGGAAGCGCTGTCTGTGAACCACCCGAATCTGCGCGTTGAGCCGGTGGTGGAACAGCCTGAAGACGGCTGGCGTGGTCGTACGGGAACTGTGTTAACGGCAGTATTGCAGGATTACGGTACTCTGGCGGAGCATGATATCTACATTGCCGGGCGTTTTGAAATGGCCAAAATCGCGCGCGATCTCTTCTGTAATGAGCGAAGTGCGCGTGAAGATCGCCTGTTTGGCGACGCTTTCGCGTTCATTTAAGCGCTGTGCGCCGGAGTCCTTCCGGCGCATTCATCACCAACCTTACTTCTTCTAACAGGGTGCAAGCCCGGTCTCGTTGTTTCTCTTTTTCACCACGTTTTTTAGTAAACATGTTTTTCCTATCTATTAATCACAAAACTTAGCTTTTGTGACAGGTCTCTTTTTGTTTAGTAAACAAAATTGGCAAACTAGACACAATCAAATTGCGAGGCGCAAACGAGGAAGACCATGAGACTCGGACTGGATATTGGCGGGACTAAAATCGAAGCGGTGGTGATTGATAACGCGGGGGAAATTGTTTACCGCGAGCGATGCGCGACACCAAAGCAGAGTTACGGTGATTTTTTCCAGGCCGTGACGGAGATGATTGTTAAGGCCAGACTGGCCGTTAATCAGCCTTTATCGGTTGGCGTTGGGGTGCCAGGCGCGGTGGATAGCGAAGGTTTGATTAAGAATTCGAACATCCTGGTGCTCAATCAACAGGCCTTTGCGCAAGACCTTGAGCGAGCATCAGGAATGCCCGTGCCGGTTACCAATGATGCCAACTGCTTTACCTTGTCGGAAGCGATGGACGGTAGCGGACACGGGCATAGCGTGGTATTTGGCGTGATCCTCGGTACCGGTTGCGGCGGTGGACTATGCATCGATAACCGCTTGATCTCTGGACCTAACGCCTGCGCAGGAGAGTGGGGGCATAATGCATTGCCGCGCTACCACGAATCTCAGGACGGGGCTGGAGTGAGATGCTATTGCGGACAGTTGAACTGTATTGAGAGCTTTATTTCCGGTAGCGGTCTGGAACGTCAGTACATGAATCACACCGCGCAGCATGTGGGTGTGCCACAAATTATGCAACAGGTAGAATCGGGTGATGCGGATGCCTGCTTTGTATGGGAACGCTATTGCGATCAACTGGCGCGTGCATTGGCGGGCGTGGTGAATACGCTCGATCCCGATGTTATCGTGCTTGGGGGCGGGGTATCCAATATCGATTTACTGTATTCGGGTTTACAGGCGCGAGTGGCGCAGTACGTATTTGGTAAGCAGTGCCGCACACCGATCGTTCGGGCCCGCCACGGCGACAGCAGCGGCGTACGCGGTGCGGCCTGGCTGGGGGCGCAACAAGCCATAGTAGAATCAATGAGAGTGAAATGACAAAACCTGTACGTATCAGAGATATTGCCGAAGCTTGTGGTGTTTCAGTTGGTGCTGTTTCCCGCGCCCTAAAAGGGCAGCCGGGGCTGCGTGAAGACACCCGGCTGCGCATTATTTCTGTGGCGCAGCAGCAGGGTTATGATTTTTCCCGTCTGCGCACTGACAAGATCAAACGCGTCCTGTTTTTGCTTCACCGCCAGCACAATATCAGCCGGGCATTGCCGTTTTACTCTCAACTGCTGCTGGGCATAGAAGATAACTGTCGTGACCATGGTATTGCGCTGAGCTTTCTCTCCATTGGTCCAGGCGATGCAGTGAGTGAGCAGGTGCTGCTGCACCAGCCTGATGCGCTGATCTGTGCCGGATTTTTTGAGCCTGAATTACTTGGCTTGCTGCAACAGATGAAGCTGCCGTTGGTGCTGGTGGATCTCTGGGCGCCGGGCCTGCCTTGCGTGAATCCGGACAACACCCAGGGCGGTTACCTGGCTACACAACATTTGATTGCACAAGGTTGCAGCCGTATTGCTTTTCTTGCCAGCACGCTTGCGCACTACAGCATCCGTCAGCGCGAGAAGGGTTACCGTCAGGCATTGTATGAGGCCCGTTTGCTGATGCCGCCAGAGTATGAAGCTATTGCGCCGCCGCTGCTGGATACCGAGCAATCTTTGGTGGAGGCGGTGAATGAATTGCTCAGTCTGCCAGAGCCGCCCGACGCTATTTTTGCCTATAACGATGCGGCAGCGCTGGTTGTTCAACGGGTGTGTGCGCAGCAGGGTATACGTATCCCGGAAGATCTTGCGCTGGTTGGGTTTGATGATATCGATGCTGCGGCCTGGTCACATCCACCACTCACCACCATTGCGGTTGATAAACAACAATTGGGGCGTGAAGCGCTGCGTTTATTGCTGGAAGAAAATCAGGAAGAGAATCTGCTGTTGCCGGTGCAGTTAGTGGTACGTGGTAGTTCAGAGAAATAAAAAACCCGCCCCTGACAGGCGGGAAGAACGGCAACTAAACTTTCTCTCTTCGCCATTGGCACCATAACTGTGTTGGCTGCGCTCATTCACCCGAATCACTTACTATACGTAAGCTCATCGGGATTCATTCACTTGCCGCCTTGTTCTGGCACCAATGGCTTTGAGATAACATTTCGTAGGCCGGGCAAGCGAATCGCCCCCGGCATGCTTTGATTAAACTCGCTCAAATACCGTCGCGATGCCCTGGCCTAACCCGATACACATCGTCGCCAGGCCAAACTGTACGTCTTTACGTTCCATCAGATTGAGCAGGGTGGTGCTGATACGCGCCCCAGAGCAACCCAACGGATGGCCCAAAGCGATCGCCCCGCCGTTGAGGTTGATCTTCTCATCGATCTGCTCCATCAGCCCCAGATCTTTAATGCACGGCAGGATCTGAGCGGCAAAGGCTTCGTTCATCTCAAACAAACCGATATCGCTGGTGGAGAGTCCCGCTTTTTTCAGCGCCAGTTTTGAGGCCGGAACCGGGCCGTAACCCATGATTGAAGGGTCGCAACCAACAACAGCCATCGAACGAATACGGGCACGCGGCGTCAGACCCAGCTCACGGGCGCGACTTTCGCTCATGACCAGCATCGCCGCAGCGCCGTCGGAGAGTGCGGAGGAGGTACCGGCAGTGACCGTTCCGCTAACCGGATCGAACGCCGGGCGCAGGGTGGAGAGCGCTTCAACGGTTGTCTCCGGGCGGATAACCTCATCGTAGTTAAACTGCTTCAGCACGCCGTCGGCATCATGGCCGCCGGTCGGGATGATTTCGTTTTTAAATGCGCCAGACTGTGTTGCAGCCCAGGCGCGAGCATGTGAACGTGCGGCGAAAGCATCCTGCATTTCACGGCTGATGCCGTGCATGCGAGAGAGCATTTCCGCAGTCAGACCCATCATTCCCGCGGCTTTTGCCACGTTGCGGCTCATGCCCGGATGGAAATCAACGCCGTGGCTCATTGGCACATGGCCCATATGCTCCACGCCGCCAATCAGGCACGCCTGAGCATCGCCGGTCATGATCATGCGTGCCGCATCGTGCAGCGCCTGCATGGACGAACCGCACAGGCGGTTGACCGTGACGGCTGGAACGGAGTGAGGAACTTCCGCCAGCAGCGCGGCGTTACGGGCGATGTTGAAACCCTGCTCCAGCGTTTGCTGCACACAGCCCCAGTAAATATCATCAAGCGCGGATGGCTCCAGCGCAGGATTTCGCGCCAGCAGGCTACGCATTAAGTGTGCGGAGAGATCTTCTGCCCGCACGTTACGAAACGCGCCCCCTTTCGAACGGCCCATCGGGGTACGGATCGCATCAACAATTACAACCTGTTCCATTGTGACTCCTTAAGCCGTTTTCAGGCTGCCAACCGGGCGGGCAGGCTCAACCTGGGGATAATACGGTTCGTTATGGCGCGCCTTATCACGCAGACCAGCCGGAACTTCATACAGCGCTCCGAGGTGTTGATACTGCTGGGCCATATCGAGATACTTCGCGCTGCCGAGCGTATCCAGCCAGCGGAACGCGCCGCCGTGGAACGGAGGGAAGCCCAGGCCATACACCAGCGCCATGTCGGCTTCTGCCGGGCTGGCGATAATGCCTTCTTCCAGACAACGCACCACTTCGTTGACCATTGGGATCATCATGCGAGCGATAATCTCTTCATCACTGAAGTCGCGTTTCGGCTGGCTGACTTCTGCCAGCAGATCGTCAACGGTGGCATCCTCTTCTTTCTTCGGCTTGCCCTTGTTGTCTTCTTTATAACGCCAGAATCCAAGACCGTTTTTCTGTCCGAAACGGTTCGCATCAAACAGGGCGTCTATCGCGTCGCGATAATCTTTCTGCATACGCTGAGGGAAGCCTGCGGACATCACTGCCTGCGCGTGATGTGCGGTATCAATTCCCACCACGTCCAGCAGATAAGCCGGGCCCATCGGCCAGCCAAACTGTTTTTCCATGACTTTGTCGACTTTGCGGAAATCCGCCCCATCGCGCAGCAGCTGGCTGAAACCGGCAAAATACGGGAACAGCACGCGGTTCACGAAGAAACCGGGGCAGTCGTTGACCACAATTGGGGTTTTGCCCATCTGGCTTGCCCAGGCGACAACTTTGGCGATGGTTTCATCCGAGCTTTTCTCGCCGCGAATAATCTCAACCAGTGGCATGCGGTGTACTGGGTTAAAGAAGTGCATCCCACAGAAGTTTTCCGGGCGCTTGAGCGCGCTGGCCAGCTCGTTGATTGGGATGGTGGAGGTATTTGAAGCCAGTACGGTGTCCGGGCGTACCTGATCTTCGGTTTCTGCCAGTACCGCTTTTTTCACTTTCGGGTTTTCCACGACAGCTTCAACCACCACGTCCACACGCTCAAAACCGCTATAGTCGAGGGTTGGATGAATAGTGGAAATCACGCTCGCCATTTTCAGACCGTCAATTTTGCCGCGCTCAAGCTGTTTGTTCAGCAGCTTGGCCGCTTCGGTCATACCCAGCGTTAATGATTTGTCGTTGATATCTTTCATGACAACCGGCACGCCTTTCCAGGCTGACTGGTAAGCGATGCCGCCGCCCATAATGCCCGCGCCCAGCACCGCAGCTTGCTTCGGTGCTTCAATATTTTTGGTGAGTTTTTTGGCTTTGGCTTTGACGAACTGATCGTTAAGGAAGATCCCAACCAGCGCGCGAGCTTCACTGGTGTGCGCCAGTGGAACAAAGCTTTTATTTTCCAGATTCAGCGCTTCTTCACGGCCAAAACGGGCCGCTGCTTCAATGGTTTTTACCGCGGTAATCGGCGCGGGATAATGCTTCCCTGCCGTCTGTGCCACCATGCCTTTAGCGATGGTAAAGCTCATAGCCGCTTCAATTTTGCTGAGTTTCAACGGCTCCAGCTTCGGCTGACGTTTGGCCTTCCAGTCGAGGTCGCCGTTAATCGCCTGACGTAATACCGCTATCGCGCCATCAAGCAGTTTGTCTTGCTTCACTACGCCATCGACCAGGCCGATTTTTAGCGCCTGCTCAGCACCAACATCCTTACCTGCCGCAATAATTTCCAGCGCGCTGTCCGCACCCAGCATACGTGGCATACGCACAGAGCCGCCAAAGCCCGGCATAATGCCCAGCTTGGTTTCCGGCAGGCCAATGCGCAGGTCCGGCGTTGCCAGACGATAATCGGTTGCCAGAACACACTCGCAGCCGCCACCCAGCGCGTAGCCGTTTACCGCTGAAAGGGTCGGAACAGGCAGATCTTCGAGGCGATTAAAGACGCTGTTGGCAAAATGCAGCCACTGGCTCAGTTGTTCTTCAGGCACGAGGAACAGTGAAAGGAATTCGGTGATATCGGCACCAACAATAAAGGCTGCTTTGTTAGAACGCAGCAGCAGTCCTTTTAAATTCGGTTGTTTTTCCAGCACATCAAGCGCATGGCCCAGGCTGGCAACGGTGGCCGTGTCGAGTTTATTGACCGAACCAGGGGCATCGAACACCAGTTCGGCGATGCCATCTTCCAGCCAGTCGAGGTACAGGGTGTCGCCTTTGTAAAGCATGTCAGTCTCCTGAATCCGCAAGGTGATCTGGTCATACCAGATGAATCGAAGTGTGTGTTTTATGTTAATAAAATGCAAATAAATGATTAAAGAAATGACGATTCGATCACGCTCGGCAGAAATCACGCACTCACAAAGCGATGTGCTAAGATGCGGAGACTTGAGGTCAAAAAACAGAAGGATAGAAAATGGAATCGCTGGCCGCACTCTATAAAAATCATATCGTTACCTTACAGGAACGGACGCGCGACGCGCTGGAACGCTTCAAACTGGATGCGTTACTTATTCACTCTGGCGAACTTGTTAACGTCTTTCTCGACGATCATCCATATCCGTTTAAGGTCAATCCACAATTTAAAGCCTGGGTGCCTGTAACACAGGTTCCTAACTGCTGGTTGCTGGTGGATGGCGTAAACAAGCCGAAACTGTGGTTCTACCTGCCGGTCGATTACTGGCACAACGTTGAGCCGCTACCAACCTCTTTCTGGACGGAAGAAATCGAGATCATCGCGCTGCCGAAAGCGGATGGTATCGGTAGCCAACTGCCTGCTGCTCGCGGCAATATCGGTTACATCGGCCCGGTTCCGGAACGTGCGCTGCAACTGGACATCGCGGCCAGCAACATCAACCCGAAAGGGGTGATCGACTACCTGCATTATTACCGCGCCTATAAAACGGAATACGAACTGGCCTGTATGCGCGAAGCGCAGAAAATGGCGGTAAATGGACACCGTGCAGCAGAAGAAGCGTTCCGTTCCGGAATGAGCGAGTTTGACATCAACCTCGCTTACCTGACTGCCACCGGTCACCGCGACACCGACGTGCCATACAGCAACATCGTGGCGCTTAACGAGCATGCTTCGGTTCTTCATTACACCAAGCTGGATCATCAGGCACCGTCTGAAATCCGCAGCTTCCTGCTCGATGCTGGTGCGGAATACAACGGTTATGCGGCAGATCTGACGCGTACCTGGTCGGCGAAAAGCGACAATGACTATGCGCATCTGGTGAAAGACGTTAACGACGAAGAGCTGGCGCTGATTGCCACCATGAAAGCAGGCACCAGCTACGTGGATTATCACATTCAGTTCCATCAGCGCATCGCGAAGCTGCTGCGTAAGCATCAAATCATCACCGGTATGAGTGAAGAAGCGATGGTGGAAAACGATCTTACCGGGCCGTTTATGCCGCACGGTATTGGTCACCCGCTGGGTCTGCAGGTACATGATGTCGCAGGCTTTATGCAGGATGACAGCGGTACTCATCTGGCCGCGCCGTCGAAGTATCCTTACCTGCGTTGCACCCGCGTACTGCAACCAGGCATGGTTCTGACCATCGAACCGGGCATTTACTTCATTGAATCTCTGTTGGCACCGTGGCGTGAAGGACAGTTCAGCAAGCACTTCAACTGGCAGAAAATTGAAGCACTGAAACCGTTCGGCGGTATTCGTATTGAAGACAACGTGGTGGTCCACGAAAACAATATCGAAAACATGACGCGGGATTTGAAACTGGCGTAATGGACAGTTGGTTAATCCCTGCGGCGCCGGTTAGCGTCGTCGAAGAGATCAAAAAAAGCCGCTTCATTACGCTGCTCGCCCATACGGACGGCGTAGAAGCGGCAAAGGCGTTTGTTGAGTCAGTCAAAGCGGAACACCCGGACGCCCGCC
>NZ_SZWU01000073.1:0-1069 GCF_005280935.1 Citrobacter sp. wls757
GTCGCCTCGCGGCGGGGGAAAACACTCTTTTTTCATCCCCCTCCTTCTCTTTTCCACTGCTATTGATTTAACAAATGGTGCGTTTAACCATCAAAATACATTCACATGGTGAATGTGCAGCCTTAAAAACGCACATTTTGCAAAATCAAGCATCTACATGATTTAATTAAATTTATTTTGCATAAGCTGTTTGGAATGCTCTTTTTAATTCCATTGAGTTATAAAAAATCATTTTCTTAACACTCAAAACCCAATGAAACAATTAGCGTGGTATTAATTTATCGGGTTATTAGTGTATACTTGATTTTGTGATGAGGGTCACGAAACACAGACCCCAATAAAAGAATTCGACGAGGTAAATATCATGAAAATCAAAACTACTATTGCAACCTTAAGCCTTCTTTCTGTTCTCTCCTTCGGTGCAAGCGCCGCAGTTACTCAGGTGAACTCACAAGAAGCACAGAATCTGCAATCCATCGGTAGCGTCTCCGTCTCTCAGATCGGTAGTTCACCAATGGACATGCGTCAGGCCATCGCCGCTAAAGCTGAAAAAGCAGGCGCCAGCAGCTATCGCGTCACCGAACTCCGTGAAGGTGCTCACTGGCACGCTACTGCAGAACTCTACAAATAAACCCTCGTCGTCTAAGTCCGACGACTTGCCCCCGCCTGCCGGGGGCTTTTTTATGTCTTACATTGAGTGACGAACGTTAAAACGCAACTGCCCTTCCAGCTCTTCTTCCGCTTCATCGAACAATAAAATCAACGCGCCGTATCGCCTGCGCAGCTTGTCCGGTAAATGGACAAATTCAATCTCCAGCGGCAGCGGCAAGACTTCCCCGATCACCACCTCCCACAGAGAATCCAAATCAACAACCTTTTCCCGGGCCAGACCGAATGTGCGGGTGAACTCGCGGTAGAAATCGCCCTGATCTTCTATCTCGTCAAAATCAAATGTATAGATGTTCATCTATAGCCACCATCCCGACGCCAGCTACTCTACAGACCGCCAATATCCAGGGGTCTCTCGCATTTTCAGGTAAGTATAGCCATAAAAAAACCGACGCTTTTA
>NZ_SZWU01000073.1:1134-36838 GCF_005280935.1 Citrobacter sp. wls757
CATGCTGGTATTTGTGCAGCATCCCACTGAGTCGTTTTACCGGCTCGGTCACCTGCGGCGGTGCTTGCCAGATAATTAATTTCTCCTGGTAAACCTCAAGCTCCTCCAGTAACTGGCTAAAGTAGCGTCGGCGCTTGTCGTCATTTCCTGCTGAAATTACGTGATCGGCAGTACGACGAAGCTGACGATGGAATGCGGATAGATCCTCGTTTACCGGTACCGGTGCATCACGCAGGCGCTGGTGCGCGATGATCATCGTCAGCGCCAGGCGAAACTTCGCCAGATCGCCGGGAAACTTGTTCATCAGTAAAAACAGCTGCTGATAAAGTGCCGGAAGATGATTTTCTTTACGACGGACTACATTGGTGGTCATTGCTGAAACCGCCGCCGAAACAAACTGGTTGAGCAATACGCGGCCTGTTCTGTCACGAGAGTTATCACGCACCAGCAGGATGACGATAAACGCCAACACGCAGCCAACAATCTGCCCCAGCGCACTATCAAGGAACTGGCTAAAGTGGAAGGTCATCGGGTTATCCAGCACAATGATATTAATGGTGCTGGCCAGCGCCCCCATCGATCCCAACCGTCGTTTCTGTACCTCAATCCCCAGAAAGAATCCCAGCACCGCCAGGCTCAGGCACAGTAACAGCATGCTTTGTTGCGTATTAGGGATAATCACCAGGAAATAGAGCGCTCCGAGCGGTAACGCTGCCAACGTCCCATAGATAAAGTCTATCGCCACCATGCGAGGATTTGGCAAACGCATTGCCAGCGAGGTGACGACCGCAATCATCACCATTGCACCGCTGCCGGAGGTCCATCCGGTCCATAGCCAGAATAAGGTCCCCAGCACACAAGAAAGCGTGGTGCGCCAGAAGTTAACCATCGCATGATGACGCTCGGCAGACTCCACTTTCACCACCGGCTCACCTTGCAGGATCTCTTCTTCCGTAGCGCTAATCTTGGTATTACTCACCACACCACGTTTGAGCAGCAGGTAGCGCGTCGCGGCCCCCGCCCAGCTATAAATCGTTACCGGTGTTTCACGTTCGCCAGTCCAGACAATAACCCGACGCATCCGCTTCAACTGTTTATGGACATCCTGCACCGTTTCAACCGGCGTATCGAACAACTCGCGGAAAGTATCAGTAATCAGTTCCGGTCGGGTGTTCTGAATAAGATAGGTTTCACAGGACTGCGTGATGAGCGTGAGCGACAGCGTGTTCAATGCCTTAAGCCTGCGGTTAGCACGCCCCCAGCGTGAAGACTCCATATTCAGGTTACTGCGCATACCTTCCAGCGCTGCCGTACGACGGACTAAATCGCCCCAGGCTTTATCCACAACCTCGCTGTCGCCGTGCTTAATGCACAACTGCATCAGTTGATATTGCGCCACCAGCAGGCTGTCCAGCTCAACATCAATCTCTTGTTTTATCGAACGGGGAGAGAAAAGTAGATCGGCCACAATGGCACAGACAATCCCCATCACAATTTCACTGCAACGTTCGAGCGCAAATTGCGGCGTCAGCAGCGGTTCGGCCTGAATGGTAATGACGATGATCAGCGCCGTATAGCCCGAAAGCCCCCAGGCATAGGAGTTCTCGATCTTCACCAGTGACGAGATCCAGGTACAAAATCCGGCCCAGATACAGCACACCAGGATCATCAATAACGGAGCGCGGATCATACTGATGATAATGATCAGTCCGGCAATACAACCGATAAATGTCCCGACAATACGCAGCATGCCGCGATAGCGAATAGCCCCTGAATAGGGTTCCCCACCGGCAGCAAAGGCCGGGCCTGCCGCCACAATGGCTGCAGTCAGCACCGCCCAACGCGGAGTCTCAAGTTGGAAGTGAAAACCAACGAACAGCGCCAGTACAATCGCGCACGCCAGTTTTACCGCAAAGCGGATATGCTGGTTGGCAATGGAGAAAATACCCATCGCGATTAACCAAACTCGCGCAGGCGGTGCGCCATTTTACGGAAGAAGGACTCCTGGCTTGCATCACGGTCCTGCTTACCGGTAATGACAACGGTAGCCGTTGTCCCGGCAGGCCACAGAGTTCCCTGCTGCTCATCAAGGCGGATTCGCACCGGTACACGCTGCGCCAGGCGCACCCATTCCAGATTTGAATCAATGGTCGCCATACCTTTTGCATCCTGCGTACTGCTGGCATTTGTTACCCCCGCCGCCACGCTATCAACGGTACCTTTTAAGACATTATTACTGCCCAACGGGGTGATCTCAGCGCGATAACCAGGGCGAACGCCTTCTAGTTTGGTTTCTTCCATATAAGCCAGCACATAGAAAGAATGCTGTTTGACCAGTGCCACCGCTGTGGAACCACGCGTAATAAATTCGCCGCTATAAACGTTCAGGTTAGTGACCCAACCGTCTGCTGGTGCGCGAATGACGGTACGTTCCAGATCTAATTTTGCCAGGTCGCGGGTCGCTTGTGCTTTCGCAAGCTGGTGTAATACGGTTTGCAGGACGTTGTTTGACTGGTCAATCTCTTCACGAGACATGGCCTGCACGCCCAGGCGGTTACGACGGCCAGCCTCCTGGCGTTTTTCCTGGGCCAGAACCTGATAATAAGAAACATCAGCTTCGGCCTGCTCAAGGGCTTTCTTATAGCGTGGCTGATCGATGGTGAACAGAATCTGATCCTTTTTCACCAGTTGGTTATCATGGACGTTAACGTTGGAAATAAGACCCGCAACATCCGGCGCAATAGCGACAACTTCCGCGCTGAAACGCGCATCACGTGTCCATGGCGACTCGGTGTAATACACCCATGCGCGAAAAATAGCGATGAAGGCCAGAATGACCAGTACGAGAGTCGTGGCCGTACGGGAGAGTTTTTTTGTTAGTGTTTTCACTTCAACCTCAAACGAACAGGCGCGTTATTAAATAGAACAGGCAGCAATACAGCGCGGTGTTAAACAGAGCCGGATGCCAGACAAAATCATAGATGCCGGTTGGAACCAGCATCCGGCGCACCAGCCAGAAAATCGCCAGTGACAAAAGTAATTCGAAAAAAATCGGTGGGAAGGACAAACCAAACACCACGATAACGGGAAACAGACTCATGTTGACCTTGGTAACTTAAGAGAGTGCAGGTGATAGATTTTCTAGCGTATGTCACCGCAGAGAAGGGCAAGGATGAGCCAGGCGAGAGCGACATAGCTGTTATTTGAATAATAATATATTAACGTAACTGTTATGCTGTTATCTATATTATGTGATCTAAATCACTTTTAAGCCAGAGTGAACAATGGAACGATTAAAACGTATGTCGGTGTTCGCCAAAGTCGTCGAACTGGGCTCCTTCACCGCCGCCGCAAGACAGCTACAAATGAGCGTTTCATCGATAAGCCAGACGGTCTCCAAACTGGAAGATGAGCTACAGGTTAAGCTGCTAAACCGCAGTACACGCAGCATTGGGCTGACCGAAGCCGGTAAAATTTACTACCAGGGCTGCCGGAGAATGCTGCACGAAGCGCAGGATGTTCACGAGCAGCTTTATGCCTTTAACAACACGCCCATCGGCACACTGCGCATTGGTTGTTCTTCAACCATGGCACAAAATGTCCTCGCCGGATTGACCGCGACAATGCTGAAGGAATACCCCGGTCTGACGGTAAATCTGGTAACAGGCATCCCGGCCCCGGATTTAATCGCCGATGGTCTGGACGTGGTCATACGCGTCGGTGCGTTGCAGGACTCCAGTCTGTTCTCGCGTCGCCTGGGTGCCATGCCGATGGTAGTCTGCGCGGCTAAAAGCTATCTCGCACAGTTTGGTGCCCCGGAGAAACCCGCCGATCTCAGCAACCACTCGTGGCTGGAATACAGCGTGCGCCCGGATAATGAATTCGAGCTTATCGCTCCGGAAGGAATTTCCACCCGCTTGATCCCAGAGGGTCGTTTTGTGACTAACGATCCGATGACATTGGTGCGCTGGCTGGCTGCGGGTGCGGGCATTGCCTATGTGCCGCTGATGTGGGTGATCAATGAGATCAATCGTGGCGAAGTGGAGATCCTCCTTCCCCGCTACCAGTCGGATCCGCGTCCGGTCTATGCGCTATATACCGAAAAAGACAAACTGCCGCTCAAGGTCCAGGTGGTGATTAACTATCTGACGGAGTATTTTGTCGATGTAGCGCAGCTTTTTCAGGGGATGTACGGCCGGGGAAAAGAGAAATAAAAAGAGTATTGGCCGGATAAGGCGTTGACGCCGCGTCCGGAAAGATGCCCGATAGCACTGGTGCTTATCGGGCATACATCATGATGTTATGCAGTACCACCTACCGTCAGGTTATCCACCTTCAGCGTCGGCTGGCCCACGCCCACCGGCAGGCTCTGCCCTTCTTTACCGCACACACCAACCCCGTTATCCAGCTTCAGGTCGTTACCTACCATTGAAATCTGCTGCATCGCTTCGATACCAGACCCAATCAGCGTCGCGCCTTTCACCGGTTTGGTTACTTTACCGTTTTCAATCAGATACGCTTCAGACGTCGAGAACACGAATTTCCCGGAGGTGATATCCACCTGGCCGCCGCCGAAGTTAGGCGCATAAATGCCGTATTCAACGGATTCGATGATTTCCTGCGGCGTGGATTTCCCCGGCAGCATGTAGGTGTTGGTCATGCGTGGCATCGGCAGGTGCGCGTAAGATTCACGGCGACCGTTACCCGTTGGCGCGACGCCCATCAGGCGCGCGTTCAGTTTGTCCTGCATGTAGCCTTTCAGAATACCGTTTTCGATCAGCACGTTGTACTGACCCGGTGTGCCTTCATCATCAATAGCCACAGAGCCACGACGGTCCGCCATTGTGCCATCATCCACAACGGTACACAGTTCCGACGCCACCAGCTCACCCATGTGACCGCTGAATACCGAGGTACCACGGCGGTTAAAGTCACCTTCCAGACCATGACCGACCGCTTCATGCAGCAGAACGCCAGGCCAGCCAGCACCGAGTACTACCGGCAGCGTACCAGCAGGCGCTGCTATCGCGGACAAATTAACTAACGCCATGCGTACGGCTTCTTTCGCCCAAGCGTCAGCACGGACTTCACCATCAAGGTCGCCAAGGAAATAGTCATAGCCAAAACGACCGCCACCACCGCTGGCACCGCGCTCGCGCTTACCGTCCTCTTCGACCTGTACGCTTACGGACAGGCGTACCAGCGGACGAACATCAGCGGCCAACGTACCGTCGGTCGCTGCTACCAGGATCAGTTCATAAACACCGGTCAGGCTGGCGGTTACTTCCTGGACGCGTTTGTCGGCGGCACGGGCCACGCTATCAACGCGACGCAGAATATCCAGTTTCTCTTCGCGGCTCATGCTCTGTAATGGATCAACCGAAGTGTAAAGCGCCTGATGCTCAACCGCTCCCAGCGTTTTTACTTTGCCGTCACCGCTGTCACGCACGATAGTACGGGCAGCATGAGCACTTTGCTCCAGCGCCAGCAGGCTGATCTGGTCTGCATAGGCAAACCCCGTTTTTTCGCCGCTGATGGCGCGCACGCCAACACCCTGATCGATATTGTAAGAGCCGTCTTTAATGATGCGGTCTTCTAAAACCCAGGATTCGTGATAGCTCGACTGAAAGTAGAGATCGCCGTAGTCAAGACGGCGTTCGGCCAGTTGGCCCAGAATGGCAAACAGATCCTGATGTTTCAGGCCATTCGCCGCTAGCAATTGTTCACTTACCAGGTTCAGACTCATCGTTTTGGTACTCATTAGTTTCTGTTGTAGGCCTGATAAGACGCGCCATCGTCGCCATCAGGCACTTCAATGCCGGATGGCGGCGTGAACGCCTTTTCCGGCCTACGGACTGCGGTAGAAGATCACTGTACTGAGATTGGGGCAATTACTCGCCCCCGTCAAATCATTGCTGGCTTTCTTTGCGCGGCTGACGCAGAACTTCGTTAATCTGCGGTTTATCGACCGGACCGGTGATGCGATAGCGCAGAATCGAAACTTTGCTCCACAATGGTCCCAGAACCTTACTGGCAGCAAATACCGCCGCGCCGACAATCGGGTTGACAGCAAACGCAGCGGCAACCCCTACGGTGGCAGAAATTTCAGGCGCGACAATGGCTTCCATATCCAGCTCCCGACGGACCAGGTTCACTGAGCCTTTCATCGCAATGTCTGCCTCCAGACCATCCACCAGCGTGTCGTCGGTATGCATCACACCATCTTTGATCCACGCCGTGCTGCGAATCGAGTCGAAATAGAAACCTTCACTGAAGGTATCGCTAAAATCAAAACGCAGTTTACGTAGCAACGCATCAAAGCTCAGCAGTCGCAACAGTTGCCCCGCATGCCCGGTACTGAGTTCGGTAAGCTCACCTTTGCCCAACCGGGTACGCAAAATCCCATTCAGCGATGCTTCGTCCGGATCCCACGGCGGGTTACGCCAGTGCAGGTCATACTCCACGTTGAACGAAGAGTTACGAATCGGGGTCGATACGCCAAAGAAACTGGCAGCGGAGTCAATTTTACTGCCGCTCAGTTTACCCTTCAGTGACGTTCGCTCTTTGCCCGGCGCATTCACCCACACGCCATCGGTGGTCAGTCTGGCAAAGCCCGTATCCAACAGACCGTTGCTCAACGTTAGCGTGTCGCCTTTAATTGCTACATCGGCATCAATGCGCCCATATTTCTGTCCCCACATCCAGCACTCGGCACAGCGTAACTGAAGGTCCGGCCAGCCGCGGAAGCTGAAGTTGTCCACGGCGGAAAACGGCGAGGCTGATGTGTTGCCCGGTGACGCTTTCGCCGCGCTGGGGTTGTAATAAAGATACTTAATATTGGCCAGCCATGGCGCATTATTGCGCATCGCCAGCGTGGCGTTAATTTCACGACCCTGCGCCTGTACGATGGAGCCATTGCTCGCAGGCTCAGACACAATACTCAAATTATTCCACTGCTGACCGCCCAGGGATAACGATGGCGTACGCACGGTGATGCGTTGTGGGAAGTTGGCATTAGTGCCAACGTTATCCGCTGCGCCTTTTTGGAACAACGCCAGCCATTGCGCGCCATCCATAGGGGGAAGATTAAGCTCAATGCCTTGCTGATCGGGTAACGCGGGCACAGTACGGCTTTCCGACGTCCAGATAGCGCGGTCAAGCGTCAGTTTCTGATTCAGCAACCAGCGGCTGTTAAAGTGGTTCTTACTGCCAGCATTACCGGTCAGTTCAAAGCTGCGCAGATTACCGTTGGCCTTAACATTCACCGGCAACGCTTCACCGGGCGCCTTATTCAGCGGAGCAGGTAAGTGACTACTTACATTCTTCAGGTCACCCTTTAGCTCAATGTCGTAGGTCGGCCCTGCATGATACGGAAGATCGATACCCACTTTGCCATTCCACGCCATGCTACCGCTTAACGCATCGTTGACCTGCGCCGGTAAAATCCCCATGCGGGTTGGCTGCCAGTCGCCTTGCAGGTTCACGGCTACCTGATAGGCTTTCGCCCCTTCGGTGGTGGAGAAGTCGACGTTCAGCGGCTGATTAAACCAGTTCGCCGTCATCGGCTCGCTCTTCAGATCGCCGTTGATAAAGCTGAATTTACCATTCAAATTCTTCAGCGTGCTGTCGAGTGGTTTAATAAACAAGCTGTTATTACGCAGGTTGACGTCGCCTTTGGCGGTAACCAGCGAGCCGTCTAGCGGAATATCAAGATGTAAGCGAGCATTCACATCACCGTCAATTTGCAACTGTTCCAGCGTGGCACCGAGAGAATCCTTCAACGGAGTCTCATCAAAATAAGGTCCAACCGCCTTGCCTGGCCCGTTGATATCGGCATCAATCAGCAGCTTTTCTTTTGCATAGTCGGGAATATTAGCCGTCAGGTTACTGGCCTTCACGCCGCCTAGATTGACGCTATCCGTCTTCATCCACAGGCCATCGTTAATGAAGTTTAGTTCGATATTAAGATCGGTTAGCGCAGGCCAGTCGGGCTGGAAAGCAAATTTCGCATTGCGTAGCGGCACCAGGACCTGAAACTGCCCTTCATTGTGCAGATACGGGAACAGATTCGGGTTACCGCCATACACCAGCGTGGCGTTATCCGCTTCGCCGCCCTGAATAGCGCCGCTGAGGTAGTCAACCAGATCCTTACCCATCAGGTTTTCCGGGAAATAGCGCCAGGCCTGGGAGCCATCGTCGGTGCTGATACCGGCCAGAATGCCCAACCATGGCTCATCATCAGCCGGTTGCAGATAGCGAAAACCACCGCGCGCATGTACCGCTTTCGCTTTAACATCAATGTTGCGCCCGTCTAACTGGAAGCCTTTATCATTCTTCAGCCAGCTTAGCGTCGCCACGCCGTTCTCTATTTCCAGCGGCGCGCGGAAGACGGTTTCATACGGCATTTTTGCTTGTTTCATGGAGGCGGTAAGCGCCCCATTTTCAACGCTGCCCGCAAGCGTACCGGAGAAATGTTCTGCCCCCGGCAGCAGCTTCCACTGTTTCCAGGCCAAATCGGTCCACGAGGACAGGAAGCGGGTTTTTTCTGTCGCCTGTAACGGGATATCCAGCGCAAGCACATCTATTTTGCCGCTGGGTTGCGTGGCCCGCCAGATATCACCCAGCGCAGGTGATAACCGGGACGCCATCGGACGCAGTCCTTCTAACCCGGCCAGTTCCAGATTACTGGCGCGAATGCGTAGCTCATCACTGCGTTTGTTATTCTCGCCACCGACTTCCTGCTCGGGGATCCAGGCCAGCGTTAATGCCCCGCTCGGCCAGGGCTTATCATCCATGGTGATACGCGTATCGGGAATAGAGAATTGCCAGCCCGGCTCTTCACGGCTGATGTGCGCCGTCAGATTATCGACGGAGAGCGTGTGCGTACGATTTTCACCCAGCCAACTTGCCCCGCCTTTTTTCAGCCAGACATCACCACCAGAAACGACGCCTTTGCTGATCGTCATCCATGCTTCCAGGCTAAAACGCGCGGTTTGTAGCGCGACATTATCCTGCATCCATTTGCCCAGCCATGGTTTGACGTCGATGTCGTCTGCCTGCAGCCAAACTCGACCGTTATTCAACAGCCCTTCGTCATCACGCAGGTCCATACGCACCTGCATAATGCCGTGCTGTCCGGTCAGGCTGGAGAGGCTGACCTGACCCTCGGCGCGATGCCGATTTTTACCATTCAGCCAGGTAAGCTGGGGGATCGCCAGTTCAGCACGTTGACCTGAGAGGGTTATAAAGCTGATATGGCTGTCGCGTAGATCGAAATGATCAAACTGACGCAGGAAGAGATCGCTGAGATGGCCGGTTTCAATCCCATCTCCGCCTTCGCTGCGCTGGATAGGCGTATTGGTGCGCAACTGCAGTTGCCAGAAGGTGAGATCGCGAAACTGCCAGCGCATGTGCAGCAAACTTTGCCAGACATCCAGCGCCAGCGTGACGCGTTTTACCGAAAATTCTCCCCCATCTTTCAGCTGCGCATGGATATTGCGCGCTTCAAGCGTAGGACCGAAATTTTGCCAGCTGGCAGAAAGCTGGCTAGCGGAAACAGGCAGACCTGTGGCGGATTCAATCTTGCCAAGAATGGCCGGACGCCAGCTATCAAGATGAGGTAACGCAAGGCGCAGTCCACTGACCAGCAGCGCTGCGATGACAACGAATGCGGCTCCAGTGAGCAGTAAAATCCCCGGCAATCGCCTCACGCGCCTCTCCTTGTCTACCAAAAAATATGACTCACACCCCTTGAGTGAATATTGCCGGATAACGGCGCTTGCGCCTTATCCGGCCTACATGCGCGGGTGCCACTACACGATTTACATCATGACGACGTCGAACTGCTCCTGGTTATACAGCGGTTCGATTTGTACTTTGACCTGTTTGCCGACAAAGATCTCAACTTCCGCCAGCGCATGTGACTCTTCACCTTTCAGGGTTTCAGCCACTGCCGGAGAGGCATAAACCAGGAAACGGTCAGAGTCATATGCATGGTGTACGCGCACGATTTCGCGCATGATTTCATAGCATACGGTTTCCACCGTTTTCACCGTGCCACGCCCATGGCAGGTCGGACACTCGTTGCACAGTACATGTTCCACGCTTTCACGTGTGCGTTTGCGCGTCATCTCCACCAGGCCCAGCTGTGAAAAACCGTTAATGCTGGTTTTTACGCGATCCTTGCTCAGAGCCTGCTCCAGGGAGTGCAGCACCCGGCGACGGTGATCTTCATTATTCATGTCGATAAAATCGATAATGATAATACCGCCGAGGTTACGCAGACGCAGCTGACGAGCAATGGCCTGCGTTGCTTCAATATTAGTATTAAAGATAGTGTCGTCGAGATTACGATGCCCAACAAACGCGCCAGTGTTGATATCCACGGTGGTCATCGCTTCGGTTTGATCGATGATCAAATAACCGCCGGACTTCAGCTCAACTTTGCGTTCCAGCGCGCGCTGGATTTCATTCTCAACGTCAAAGAGATCAAAAATAGGCTGTCGCCCGCTGTAATGTTCCAGCTTGCTGGTCATCTCGGGGATATATTCCGCCGTAAATTCCAGTAACGCCTCATAGGTCAGACGGGAGTCGACGCGGATGCGGTCAAGCTGCGCATCGGCAAAGTCACGCAACACGCGCTGTGCCAGTGCCAACTCACCGTACATCTGGTAGCGCGTTTGCGGGCGCTTTTTACGCTCCATGACTTTCGTCCAGACGCGCTTCAGGTAGGCAGCATCCGAGGCCAGATCCTCTTCACATACGCCTTCCGCCGCCGTGCGAATGATGAAGCCACCCTGCTCATCGCAGTAATCCGCCACCACTTTTTTCAGGCGTTCGCGTTCGGTTTCGCTTTCGATACGTTGGGATACGCCAACGTGCGAAGCCCCCGGCATAAAGACGAGATAACGGGAAGGAAGCGTGATGTCCGTCGTCAGGCGTGCACCTTTAGTTCCCAACGGATCTTTTACCACCTGCACCATCAGATCCTGACCCTGGCGCACCAGTTCAGAGATGTCGCGTACGGTGAACTGTTTTTGTTCTTCACCCGCCACGCATTCGGTGTGCGGCATGATGTCAGAAGCGTGAAGAAATGCGGCTTTATCCAGTCCAATATCTACAAAAGCCGCCTGCATACCCGGAAGTACACGACTTACACGACCTTTGTAGATATTGCCTACGATTCCGCGTCGCGCCTCACGTTCAATATGAATTTCCTGCAGAATACCACCATCAATGTAAGCCACCCGAGTTTCCGATGGCGTTACGTTTACCAACAATTCAGCCGTCATGTTTATCCCTTTTCTCACGCAGTGCGTTAAAATTGGTCAGCAACTCATACGTTTCTACCAGCGGTAAGCCGACTACGGCGTGATAGCTGCCATTTATCTTCCTGACAAAACAGCCACCCAACCCTTGAATACCGTATGCACCTGCTTTATCCATTGGTTCACCGCTGGCAACATAGCCCGCGATGTCCTCATCGGTTAGTGCTCTGAATGTCACTTCCGTCACTACCAGGCAGTCCAGACTGTGCTGGCGATCGGCCAGTGCCACGGCCGTCATAACTTGATGCGTTTTGCCCGACAGTTTGCGCAGCATTGCTGCGGCATGGTCGGCGTCGTGAGGTTTTTCCAGCACTTCGCCATTAAGGATAACGATGGTATCCGCACCCAATACCGGCAAATCGCGCTGGGCCAGCGCTACGCCAGCCTGCGCTTTTTCGCGCGCCAGACGGGAAACGTACTGCTGCGCGCTTTCCTGCGGGTGCCGCTGTTCTTCAATCCCTGGGACCAGTCGTTCAAACGTAACACCAAGCTGAGCGAGCAACTCCTGACGACGTGGAGAACCTGAAGCAAGATACAGAGTATTCATATCAACCTTATTGCACCGCAAACTGCTGACGGACTTTACGCATCAGTAAGAATAGCCATGGCCAAAGCACACCATTCACTACACTACTCCAGAACACTTCAGGTCTGAAAGAGACGTTGATCACTAAAAACTCGGCCCAGAAAACAATAATATCCACGACCAGTGATAACAACATGACCACCAGCGCCTGTTGCCAGAGCGCGAGGTTTCGGAATAGCTGGAATTTCAACGCGACCAGATAAGCAATGATACTCATCGACAATGCGCGCACGCCAAGCGTGGAGCCGCTGATGAGATCCAGTATGGCACCCACCACAAATCCCGTGCCCACATTTACGCGATGCGGCAGTGCCAGGATCCAATACAACAAGATGAGCAGCACCCAGTTTGGCCGGAAAACCAGAATGTCATCCGGCCAGGGCATGACTTGCAGCAACAGTGCAATAAGGAACGAGAGCCAAATTACCCAACGTCCCTGGCTACGATAGCTTGCCACTTACTGTCCTCCCGGCTTACGCGGAGCAGGTTGTGGCGGCGTGGTATCTGCGGGCGCTGGAGCCACGCCTGTTGCAGGTGCTGGCATTGGCGCAGGCGGTCCCATGGTATCTGGTGCAGGCAGAACTTGCGGCATCATTTGCATCAGACGTTCATTCGCAACGCGGTGTACTTCTTCCGGCGTCATCGGGTTTGCGCCATTACGATCGGCACCCCACAACAGCAGCAGATAGCGCAGACGCTGCAGACCCGCAGTCGGGCGAGCCTGAATCACGGTATATGCGCGCTGAGTGTCCAGCTTAACGGAAGAAACAACAGCAACCGGATAACCTTCAGGGAAACGTCCACCCAGACCCGAGGTGACCAGCACATCGCCAACGCGAATGTCGGTGTTAGCCGGCAGGTGTTCGAGCTGAAGATCGTCGGTGCAGCCGTTACCCGCAGCGATCACGCGGATATCATTACGCAGTACCTGAATGGGCAGCGCATGCGTCGCATCGCAAATCAGCAGCACGCGGCTGGTCAATTTAGCCACCGCCACGACCTGACCTACTACGCCTTTGTCGCTAATAACCGGCTGGCCTTCGTAGACGCCGTTAACGCTCCCTTTGTCGATCACGACCTGATCGCTGTAAGGGTCATTAACCGTTGAGATGACCTGCGTCACCATCTTTTGTTCGTCCTGACGCAATGGCGATCCCAGCAGCTCACGCAAACGCGCGTTCTCCTGTTTGTATTGCCCCAGCATCAGTAGTTCGCTGTTTTTCAGCAGCAGTTCCTGACGCAACGCCCGGTTTTCAAGTTCGAGTTGGTCACGCGAAGCCAGCGTTTGCGACACGCCGTCGAGTAATTCACGAGGACCATTTGAGATAAAGTAGAAAGGACTGACGGCGGTATCCATGTACGTTCGGATTTGACTAAACGTACCCAGGCGGCTGTCGGCAATAATAACGCCGAGCGCCACCAGCACCGCCAGAATAAGGCGAATCTGTAGCGACGGGCCACGGCTAAAAATTGGCTTCATAGTCTATGCGTATTCTCGTATCAGAGCGGAAGGGCAACCCGCGGGGGCTACCCAACCTGCATCCGATTACTCTTCGCTGAACAGGTCGCCGCCGTGCATGTCGATCATTTCCAGCGCCTTGCCGCCGCCGCGCGCCACGCAGGTCAGCGGATCTTCAGCAACAACAACTGGAATACCGGTTTCTTCCATTAACAGACGGTCAAGGTTACGCAGCAGCGCACCGCCACCGGTCAGCACCATACCGCGTTCGGAGATGTCAGACGCCAGTTCCGGCGGGCACTGTTCCAGTGCAACCATTACTGCGCTCACGATACCGGTCAGTGGTTCCTGCAGGGCTTCCAGAATCTCGTTAGAGTTCAGGGTAAAGCCGCGCGGAACGCCTTCAGCCAGGTTACGACCGCGAACTTCGATTTCGCGCACTTCGTCGCCCGGATAAGCGGAACCGATCTCGTGTTTAATACGTTCTGCGGTCGCTTCACCGATCAGTGAACCGTAGTTACGACGAACATAATTAATGATGGCTTCATCGAAGCGGTCGCCGCCAATACGGACAGAAGAGGAGTAAACCACGCCGTTCAGGGAGATAACGGCAACTTCAGTGGTACCACCACCGATATCCACAACCATTGAACCGGTTGCTTCAGAAACTGGCAGACCCGCACCGATCGCGGCCGCCATCGGCTCTTCGATCAGGAAGACTTCACGAGCACCTGCGCCCTGAGCGGATTCACGGATCGCACGGCGTTCAACCTGAGTTGCTCCAACCGGTACACACACCAGTACGCGCGGGCTTGGGCGCATGAAGCTATTGCTGTGCACTTGCTTGATAAAGTGCTGGAGCATTTTTTCAGTCACGAAGAAGTCAGCGATAACGCCGTCTTTCATTGGGCGAATTGCAGCGATATTGCCCGGCGTACGACCCAGCATCTGCTTCGCATCATGACCTACTGCAGCCACGCTTTTCGGCGAACCGGCACGATCCTGACGAATGGCCACAACAGAAGGCTCATTCAATACGATGCCTTGTCCTTTTACATAAATAAGGGTATTCGCGGTACCCAGGTCAATGGACAGGTCATTGGAAAACATGCCACGAAATTTTTTCAACATACTAAGGGATAATCCTGAAAGCTGGGGCGGAAAACAAAATCCGCTTACTTTACCAACCACACGCAGCAGCGACAAGGCGCAAAAATCATCTGCTACGGTGAAAATTAGTGCAGTTCGTTTCCTTTGTTACAAAACCGGCCTGAGTCCATCAGGGCTGAATAAATCAGCAGCACTCCTCGCTTTTGTTTGCAACCTGTCAAAGGTCATTCACCTGCATGTTTGCTGTTACAACCTGGCGAGCAGGCAAGCACACCCCCAGAAGGCACAGCGCGCGTTATTCTACGTGAAAACAAATTAAACGGCAGGTTAAACCGAGTATCTTTGCGAATATTTTTTCACGTTAGTGTCAAGTGGTTGTGATGCGGCAAAAAAATCCCCTTGCCCACCCGCAACTCCGCGTTCTGTCAGCGTATGCCACTCACTACGCGAACGTACGCCCGTGGCGTAAACCTGCGTGGGTGTTTCCGAACAGGCCTCCACCAGGCTTTGAACCAGAAGCTGATTTTCCGTTCGCTTATCAATGTTCCTCACCAGACTTGGATGAAGCTTCAATAACTCAACGTTAAGCTCTTTGATCCAACTGGTGCTCACCAGCGTTAACCCCGCCTGCGTAACGGCAATACGCACGCCCAGCGCATTCATCAATCTGATGACGGGCTGTAACCGGCTGATATGTTGACAGACATCTGCCTCAGCAAGTTCAATAATTATGCGTTTGCGTAATGATTTTTCGCACTGCATCAGCGTATCACGCAGCCAGCGCTGAAAACGTGGACGAATAAGCGATTCAACCGTTGTCTGCATCGCCAGATTTTCCTGCGGCCAGTAGCCCAAAAGCAGGATCAGACGGCTTATCTGCAAACGGTCATATTCTTCTGCCAGACCAAATTGCAGGACCATCGGCATATATTCCGCCGAAATGACCTCTTCGTTGCCATCAAAAATACGGCACATCAACTCCCGATGGTGCACCCGGCCTTCACGCGTTACTGCAGGCTTTTGATAAATTCTCGGCCCGCCCCGGCTGAGCATCTGTTCGATCAGCGTTCGCCAGCGTACGTTGCCCCGACCTTTTTCCGGCAGCGAGTCATCATAGACCGACCAGCTATTTCCTCCCTGCAATACCGAATTCCGGGTGGCGGCTTCAGCATGATCCATCACTTGCTCCGGCGACTGACCGCTGCGGCAAACGCAAATGCCAATATGAACCATATCGGCACGATCGATCATTTTATTAGCCGGAAGTGCATCTACCGCTTTTAATAATTGCCCGGCGATACTTTCCGCCTCTTTCAGAGTACGGTGCGGCAGCAGGATAGCAAAATCGCTACGGTGGTAGCGCGCCAGCAACGCGCCCGGATAGCGCGTCATAAAAGTCGACAACAAATTGATCAGCGTCGAGATTTGTTCTTCCGCTAGGGTGATTCCCCAGCTATCACGCAGCAGCGTAAAGTCCGGCAGGCGCACCATCATCACAACGCCATGCGAGCCTACTTTTTCCTGATCTTCCAGCAGCGTGGCCAGTTGGTTATCAAAGAACAAGCGGTTGCTTAGCCCGGTTTTTGTATCCTGCGCGACATAGGAACGAATCAGCGTATCCAGGCGGCTGCGTTGCTCGCGGGCATTTTGAATTTCAGTCAGCAGCATATCGAGCGCACTGCTGGTACGCGCAGGCCATTCATAGACCGTTCCCCGCACGTTCGGTCCACGTTCGCCGTTCAGAATACGTGTGGAACGAATCTCCAGCAGCTCCTGACCCGAAAGCTGACGCTGAAGCCAGCGCACAGACAAAAAGAGCATCAGAATAATGAAAGCAATGGCTATCGTGAGCGGCGCGGTGGTCAGTAGCGAATGGAAATAGTTACCCATCGGATCCTGATAAACCAGACGCAATGACATACCCGGATGCTTGACCAACGGTACGGTAATCTCGCGGTAGAGATTGTTTGTCCCTGCCGGTCGGTAGCTGCTGGTCCGGGAGTGGTCATACACCACGTTTTCGCCCTGCAACAGTTCGATGCGCACGATATCAACAGAAACCATCAGTTCATCGATTTGCGGGGTTAACGCAACGACATCTCTGGAGACCAGATGCGTATCAATCGCCGTCGCGACCGCATGAACGCGCGTGGTGAACTTATATTGAATAGCGTTGTAGAAACTCAGCGAACAGCCGATCAGAGTCACGAAGATCGTTAACCCAGTAAGCAGCGTGACAAAAGCTGAAAATTTCGTCGTTAATCGCATCCTTGTGTTAACTCCGACAGTTATGAAACAGGCCTGAAAGTGATAAATCGACTCTAAAATGCAAAACTGACCGCAAAATCCGCCAATTTATACAAACTGTGAGGGCATACTACCAAATCAGGTATATCTGGCAATTTATTGCGCAGAATCGGCATCATGTTTTGATTAGCGAGTATAGTCTTCATTATTAATTTTCCAATCCACTATACGAATTGAGGACAGGTTATGCAGGCTTTGATCTTAGAACAGCAGGACGGAAAAACCCTCGCATCCGTTCAACCCCTCGACGAAAATCAGCTACCGGAAGGCGATGTAACGGTGGATGTCCACTGGTCAAGCCTGAACTATAAAGACGCCCTGGCTATCACCGGCAAGGGAAAAATCATTCGTAATTTTCCGATGATTCCTGGTATCGATTTCGCTGGTACCGTGCGTGCAAGCGAAGATCCCCGTTTTCATGCGGGTCAGGAGGTTTTACTGACCGGTTGGGGCGTAGGTGAAAATCATTGGGGTGGACTGGCAGAACGCGCACGCGTGAAAGGCGACTGGCTGGTTGCGCTGCCAAAAGGGCTGGATGGACGTAAAGCCATGGTCATCGGTACCGCTGGCTTTACCGCCATGCTTTGCGTCATGGCGCTTGAAGATGCAGGAATTCGTCCGCAAGACGGTGAGATCGTCGTCACTGGTGCCAGCGGAGGCGTGGGCAGCACGGCCGTTGCGTTACTGCATAAGCTGGGTTATCAGGTTGCGGCGGTTTCGGGTCGTGAAAGCACCCACGACTACCTGAAAAGCCTGGGCGCTAATCGTGTTCTTGGCCGCGATGAATTTGCTGAATCTCGCCCGCTGGAAAAACAGCTGTGGGCTGGCGCGGTGGATACCGTTGGCGACAAAGTTCTGGCGAAAGTCCTCGCGCAGATGAACTACGGCGGCTGTGTTGCCGCCTGCGGTCTGGCTGGCGGTTTCGCTCTGCCAACCACGGTGATGCCATTCATTCTGCGTAACGTTCGTTTGCAAGGAGTGGACTCGGTGATGACCCCGCCGGCACGCCGTGCAGAAGCCTGGGCGCGTCTGGTTAAGGATCTGCCGGAATCTTTCTATGCTCAGGCGGCAACGGAAATTACGCTGGCGGATGCGCCGAAGTTCGCCGATGCCATCATCAATAACCAGGTGCAAGGCCGTACGCTGGTGAAGGTGAAGTAACAGACCCTGGCGCAGAAATTTACACTTAATTAACGAAATTTCGCGGCACATCTACAGACTCCCTGCCATATTAACTACGCGTCCCCTGTCAGTTATGACGCGTAAGCCGGGAGTCTGTTATGAAGAAATTACGTCCATTTACAGAAGCCGACGTCACTGACGAGTCGGCTTTTTTTATGCAGCGTCGCCATGTGCTGAAAGCATTAGGGATCAGCGCAGCCGCGTTGTCTTTACCCCACTCTGCGCAGGCTGACCTTCTGAGTTGGTTTAAGGGTAATGACCGCCCGCCCGCGCCCGCGGGAAAGCCGCTTGATTTCAGCAAGCCCGCCGCCTGGCAAAATTCGCTTCCTTTAACCCCAGCGGATAAAGTTTCTGGCTACAACAACTTCTATGAATTCGGTCTCGACAAAGCGGATCCGGCAGCCAACGCAGGTAGCCTGAAAACCGATCCGTGGACATTAAAAATCAGTGGTGAGGTCGCCAAACCACTCACTCTCGATCACGATACCTTGACCACCCGTTTCCCGCTGGAGCAACGGATTTACCGCATGCGCTGCGTGGAAGCCTGGTCAATGGTCGTGCCGTGGATTGGCTTTCCGTTACATAAACTGTTGGCGCAGGTGGAACCCACCAGCAATGCGAAGTATGTCGCGTTCGAAACGCTGTACGCTCCGGAGGAAATGCCAGGACAAAAAGATCGCTTCATTGGCGGCGGGCTGAAGTATCCCTATGTTGAAGGGTTGCGCCTGGATGAAGCGATGCACCCACTCACACTGCTTACCGTGGGGGTTTATGGTAAGGCCCTTCCGCCACAAAATGGCGCGCCCATTCGCTTAATTGTGCCGTGGAAATATGGATTTAAAGGCATTAAGTCGATCGTGAGTATCAAACTCACGCGCGAACGCCCTCCGACAACCTGGAATCTGGCCGCGCCCAATGAATACGGGTTTTATGCCAACGTGAATCCGCATGTCGATCATCCCCGCTGGTCCCAGGCCACTGAGCGTTTTATTGGCGCTGGCGGTATTCTGGACGTACAGCGTCAGCCTACGCTGATGTTTAACGGCTATGCCGAAGAGGTTGCGTCACTGTATCGCGGACTCAATTTGCAGGAGAATTTTTAAGTGCGACTGACCGCAAAGTATATTACCGGGCTGAAAGTTTGCCTGCATCTTGCCGGTTTTTTGCCGTTTATCTGGCTATTTTGGGCGATAAATCACGGCGGCCTGAGCGCCGATCCGGTCAAAGATATCCAGCACTTTACCGGTAGGACAGCTCTGAAATTCTTGCTGGCGACCTTGCTGGTCTCTCCACTCGCGCGCTACGCTAAACAGCCATTATTGATACGCACACGTCGCCTGTTAGGGCTATGGTGTTTCGCCTGGGCAACACTGCATTTAACCAGCTACGCGTTACTGGAACTGGGCATTAATAATCTGGCGTTGTTAGGGCGGGAATTAATTACGCGACCTTATTTAACCTTGGGCATTGTCAGTTGGGTCATATTATTCGCCCTCACCTTAACGTCCTCGCAGGCTGCACAGCGAAAGCTGGGTAAAAACTGGCAGTATTTGCACAACTTCGTCTATCTTGTGGCGATCCTGGCACCCATACATTATCTGTGGTCGGTAAAAATTATCTCCCCTCAACCGATTATTTATGCAGCGCTCGCTGCGGTGCTGTTAGCGTGCCGTTACAAGAAGTTTCGCCAGTGGTGGCGGTAGTTTCACGATATGTGCAGTGCGTTGCAAAACACGGACGATCCGATTTTCTTTACATGTTAACGGTTGATTATCTTCCCTGATAAGACCAGTATTTAGCTGCCAATTGCTACGAAATAGTTATAATGTGCGACTTTGCTATCCCCGGTAGCGTTTTTAAGGCGCTGAAAGGGTGACAATCGCATATTGAAGGTATATTTTGTCTTTTACCCGAAAATGGCAGAAGATAGCCGCACAATGACTAACAAGTCTGGCAATCTCACTTAATGGCAGCAGCACCCAGTGCAGCGCCTGAGATGCGTGGCATCTTGTCACTCACTGTTATAAAAATGCTATACAGACGGCGGTAAAACGCCTGTCACAATCTCACTAAACAAAGAGTACGGAACCCACTCATGGATATTCGTAAGATTAAAAAACTGATCGAGCTGGTTGAAGAATCAGGCATCTCCGAACTGGAAATTTCTGAAGGCGAAGAATCTGTACGCATCAGCCGTGCAGCGCCAGCTGCAAGTTTTCCGATGATGCAACAGGCTTATGCTGCACCAGTGATGCAGCAACCAGCTCTGTCTAACGCTGTCGCACAAACTGCCTCTCCAAGTATGGAAGCTCCGGCAGCAGCGGAAATCAGTGGTCACATCGTACGCTCCCCAATGGTTGGTACGTTCTACCGCACCCCGAGCCCGGATGCTAAAGCGTTCATCGAAATCGGACAGAAAGTGAATGCGGGCGATACCCTGTGCATCGTTGAAGCCATGAAAATGATGAACCAGATCGAAGCCGACAAATCCGGCGTAGTTAAAGCGATCCTGGTAGAAAGTGGTCAACCGGTAGAATTTGACGAGCCGCTGGTCGTCATCGAATAACGAGGCGAACATGTTGGATAAAATTGTTATCGCCAACCGCGGCGAGATTGCCCTGCGTATTCTTCGTGCCTGTAAAGAACTGGGCATCAAGACTGTCGCTGTGCATTCAAGTGCGGATCGCGATTTAAAACACGTATTGCTGGCGGATGAGACGGTCTGTATCGGCCCGGCTCCGTCCGTAAAAAGCTATCTGAACATCCCGGCTATCATCAGCGCCGCTGAAATCACCGGCGCGGTGGCAATTCACCCGGGCTATGGCTTCCTCTCTGAGAACGCCAACTTTGCTGAGCAGGTAGAGCGTTCTGGCTTTATCTTCATCGGCCCGAAAGCCGACACCATCCGCCTGATGGGCGACAAAGTGTCTGCAATCACCGCGATGAAGAAAGCGGGCGTACCGACAGTCCCAGGCTCTGACGGCCCGCTGGGCGATGACATGGACGCTAACCGCGCTCATGCTAAACGCATCGGCTACCCGGTTATCATCAAAGCCTCCGGCGGCGGCGGCGGTCGCGGTATGCGCGTCGTGCGCAGCGATGCCGAACTGGCACAATCCATCTCCATGACCAAAGCGGAAGCAAAAGCCGCTTTCAATAACGACATGGTCTACATGGAGAAATACCTGGAAAACCCACGCCACATTGAAATTCAGGTGCTGGCTGACGGTCAGGGTAACGCGATTTATCTGGCAGAACGTGACTGCTCCATGCAGCGTCGTCACCAGAAAGTTGTCGAAGAAGCACCAGCGCCGGGCATTACCCCGGAACTGCGTCGCTACATCGGCGAGCGTTGCGCCAAAGCGTGTGTTGATATCGGCTATCGCGGGGCGGGTACTTTCGAGTTCCTGTTCGAAAACGGCGAGTTCTACTTCATTGAGATGAACACCCGTATTCAGGTTGAACACCCGGTAACCGAAATGATCACCGGCGTTGATCTGATCAAAGAGCAGCTGCGCATCGCAGCGGGTCAACCGCTGTCCATCAAGCAGGACGAAGTTGTGGTTAAAGGCCATGCGGTAGAATGCCGTATCAACGCCGAAGACCCGAACACCTTCCTGCCAAGCCCGGGTAAAATCACGCGTTTCCACGCGCCGGGTGGCTTTGGTGTGCGTTGGGAGTCTCATATTTACGCAGGCTACACCGTACCTCCGTACTATGACTCAATGATCGGTAAGCTGATCTGCTATGGCGAAAACCGCGACGTCGCTATCGCCCGTATGAAAAACGCATTGCAGGAACTGATCATCGACGGTATCAAAACCAACGTTGACCTGCAGATCCGTATCATGAATGACGAGCACTTCCAGCACGGTGGAACCAATATCCACTACCTGGAGAAAAAACTCGGACTTCAGGAAAAGTAAGCGTGCGTTAACCGAAAAGGCCGGAAATTCCGGCCTTTTGTTTTTCTCCCCTCCCGCACGTGCCATAAGGTACAATCCCCGCTTTCTTTATCCACAAGGGACAAAAAATGGACGCTCGTTTTGTTCAGGCCCATAAAGAGGCGCGCTGGGCGCTGTGGCTAACCCTTTTATATCTGGTCACATGGTTAGTGGCCGCTTACTTACCAGATTCAACGCTGGGTTTTACCGGCTTACCGCACTGGTTCGAAATGGCCTGCCTGCTAACGCCGCTGGTTTTTATCGTGCTGTGCTGGGCGATGGTGAAGTTTATCTATCGCGACATTCCGTTGGAGGATGACGATGCAGCTTGAAGTTATTTTTCCGCTGGTCGCCTATCTTCTGGTGGTCTTCGGTCTCTCAGTTTATGCCATGCGCAAGAGATCGACCGGTACCTTCCTGAATGAATATTTCCTCGGCAGCCGCTCCATGGGCGGCGTCGTGTTAGCGATGACGCTAACGGCAACCTACATTAGCGCCAGCTCGTTTATTGGCGGTCCTGGTGCCGCTTACAAATACGGACTGGGATGGGTGCTGCTAGCGATGATCCAGTTGCCGGCCGTATGGCTCTCATTGGGGATTCTTGGTAAGAAATTCGCCATTCTGGCACGCCGTTATAATGCTGTTACCCTCAACGATATGCTATTTGCACGCTACCAGAGCCGCCTGCTGGTATGGCTGGCAAGCCTCAGCCTGTTGGTCGCGTTTGTCGGGGCAATGACCGTACAGTTTATTGGCGGCGCACGTTTGCTGGAAACCGCAGCGGGTATCCCCTACGAAACCGGTCTGCTGATTTTTGGCGTCAGCATCGCGTTATACACGGCGTTCGGCGGCTTTCGCGCCAGCGTGTTGAACGACACCATGCAGGGCATGGTGATGCTGATTGGTACTATCGTTTTGCTGGTCGGCGTTGTTCATGCTGCCGGTGGCCTCAGCAATGCGGTGGTAACCCTGCAGACTATCGATCCTAAACTGGTTTCGCCGCAGGGCGCTGATGACATTTTGTCACCCACGTTTATGACCTCATTCTGGGTGCTGGTATGCTTTGGCGTGATTGGCCTGCCGCATACGGCGGTACGCTGTATCTCTTATAAAGACAGTAAAGCGGTACACCGCGGCATTATCATCGGCACCATCGTGGTGGCGATCCTGATGTTTGGTATGCATCTGGCGGGCGCCCTGGGACGGGCGGTAATCCCTGACCTGACGGTACCGGATCTGGTAATCCCTACGCTGATGGTCAAAGTCCTGCCGCCGGTCGCTGCCGGGATTTTCCTCGCCGCACCTATGGCCGCGATCATGTCGACGATCAATGCCCAATTGCTGCAAAGTTCCGCTACGATCATTAAGGATCTGTACCTGAACCTTCGCCCGGAACAGCTGGAAAACGAAACCCGGCTGAAACGCATGTCGGCAGTGATTACCCTGCTGCTGGGCGCGTTACTGTTGCTGGCCGCCTGGAAACCGCCAGAGATGATTATCTGGCTTAATCTGCTGGCGTTTGGCGGGCTGGAAGCCGTCTTCCTGTGGCCGCTGGTGCTGGGCCTCTATTGGGAGCGGGCAAACGCGTCAGGCGCATTGAGCGCGATGATTGTCGGCGGCGTGCTTTATGCTCTACTCGCCACCTTTAACGTTCAGTTCCTGGGCTTCCACCCAATCGTGCCCTCGTTACTGATAAGCTTGCTGGCTTTCCTGATAGGCAACCGTTTCGGTTCCGCCGTCCCGCAAGCCGCCATATTGACTACTGATAAATAAAGAGTTTTGCCATGCCATGGATCCAACTGAAACTGAACACGACCGGTGCCAACGCTGAAGAGTTGAGCGATGCGCTAATGGAAGCGGGCTCCGTTTCCATTACTTTCCAGGATACGCATGATACGCCGGTATTTGAACCTCTGCCGGGCGAGACTCGCCTGTGGGGTGATACCGACGTTATCGGCTTGTTCGATGCAGAAACCGACATGAAAGAAGTAGTTGCTATCCTGGAACAGCATCCGCTGCTGGGTGAAGGCTTCGCGCATAAAATCGAACAGCTCGAAGACAAAGACTGGGAACGCGAATGGATGGATAACTTCCACCCGATGCGCTTTGGTGAACGTCTGTGGATTTGCCCAAGCTGGCGCGATGTCCCGGATGAGAATGCTGTCAACGTGATGCTGGACCCGGGTCTGGCGTTTGGTACAGGCACGCACCCCACTACCTCTCTGTGCCTGCAATGGCTGGACGGTCTTGATCTTAACGGTAAAACGGTTATCGACTTTGGCTGCGGCTCCGGCATTCTTGCCATTGCGGCGCTGAAGCTGGGTGCGGCGAAAGCCATTGGCGTGGATATCGATCCGCAAGCGATTCAGGCCAGCCGTGATAACGCCCAGCGTAATGGTGTTTCTGAGCGTCTGGAGCTTTATCTGCCGAAAGACCAGCCAGAGGCGATGAAAGCCGACGTGGTGGTCGCCAACATCCTTGCTGGCCCATTACGTGAACTGGCTCCGTTAATCAGCGTACTGCCCGTTGAGGGCGGTTTGCTGGGGCTTTCTGGTATTCTTGCCAGCCAGGCGGAAAGCGTCTGTGAAGCCTATGCCGATCTCTTTACGCTCGATCCGGTTATCGAGAAAGAAGAGTGGTGTCGCATTACCGGCCAGAAAAAATAATCCCTTCCGGCGTGGTTATCTGACCACGCCATTTTCAGACAATTGACCAGCATACCGACACTTTCCTCAGCGATATAATAATCAATTGATTTTGTTATTTTTTATATTGATTCTCGTTGAGTAAACGTATGCGTTTCAACTGTTTTACAACAACTTTGCTGGCAGCATGCATGATGCCACTGACCACGCTGGCCGTACCATGGGGATATACCGAAGAAAACGGCCCCGCACGGTGGGGAGAAATCAGCAAAGCGTATGCAACGTGCCAGACAGGCATAAACCAATCCCCCATAGACATCCAGACCACCACAACCAGTAAACTCGGTCTCCCCGCGCTGAACATGCAGTACGTCGATGGCCCAACTAGATTTCGGAGCATTAACCATACGTTGCAGGCAACGATGAGTAGCTACGCATCTAATTCTATTGAAATTGATGAAACGCTTTATTATTTAAAACAATTTGATTTTCATGCCCCGAGCGAACATACCCTCAACGGTAAAACCTATCCGCTGGAGCTGCAACTGGTCCACAAAAATCAATCCGGAGACATCGCTATCATGGCGGTTATGTTTGATATCGGCGAACCAAACCAGGCGATTCAAAATTTGTGGGAGTCCTTTCCAACCATGGAGGACAGCAGCATGGCCATCTTCTCGCCGGTCGATATCCACCAGCTTTTACCCGACAATAAAACCTACTGGCGCTACCGTGGTTCGTTAACAACGCCTCCCTGCACCGAAGGCGTCACCTGGACTATCCTGAAAACGCCTGTTGCTCTTTCTGCCGAACAGATGGATAAATTCCACTACATTGTTGGGCCGGCAAACAATCGCCCGCTGCAGCCGTTGAATGAACGCAAGATTACGGACAGCTATTCTGGGGATACCGAGATCCTGTACTAAAATGAGGTAGCGATCACACAATGACGAGGTAATTTGCTGATTAATTCAGCAGAATATCTTGTCAGTACCGTCTGCAGCTGAAGAAAAAATGAGAAGTTACGCAAATTTATATGTGTATATAAAACCGACACATTTTTATAATGCGATGATTTATATGATTAAATATTTCCATGCGTTCACATTTACGGCAATTCATTGATCCACCTCAGTGGATTGGTCAAAGTTTGGCCTTTCATCTCGTGCGAAAAATGCGTAATATACGCCGCCTTGCAGTCACAGTATGGTCATTTCTTAACTCATGCGCATCGGACAATACCAGCTCAGAAATCGCCTGATCGCAGCACCTATGGCTGGCATCACTGACAGACCATTCAGGACGCTGTGCTATGAGATGGGAGCAGGATTGACAGTATCCGAGATGATGTCTTCTAACCCGCAGGTTTGGGAAAGTGACAAGTCTCGTTTACGGATGGTGCACGTTGATGAGCCAGGAATTCGCACGGTGCAAATTGCCGGTAGCGACCCTGTTGAGATGGCCGATGCCGCACGTATTAACGTGGAAAGCGGCGCCCAGATTATTGATATCAATATGGGGTGTCCGGCTAAAAAAGTGAATCGCAAGCTCGCAGGTTCAGCCCTCTTGCAGTACCCGGATTTAGTGAAATCGATACTAACCGAGGTCGTCAATGCAGTGGACGTTCCTGTCACACTCAAGATTCGCACCGGCTGGGCTCCGGAACACCGTAACTGCGTAGAGATTGCCCAACTGGCTGAAGACTGTGGCATTCAGGCTCTGACCATTCATGGACGCACCCGCGCCTGTTTGTTCAATGGAGATGCTGAGTACGACAGTATTCGGGCAGTTAAGCAGAAAGTTTCCATTCCGATTATCGCGAATGGCGACATTACTGACCCGCATAAAGCCAGAGCTGTACTCGACTATACGGGGGCGGATGCCCTGATGATAGGACGTGCAGCTCAGGGAAGACCCTGGATCTTTCGGGAAATCCAGCATTATCTGGACACTGGGGAGCTGCTGCCCCCGCTGCCTCTGGCAGAGGTGAAGCGCTTGCTTTGTGCGCACATTCGGGAACTGCACGACTTTTATGGTCAGGCAAAAGGGTACCGAATTGCGCGTAAACACGTATCCTGGTATCTCCAGGAACACGCTCCGGATGACCAGTTTCGGCGCACATTCAACGCCATTGAAGATTCCAGCGAACAGCTGGCGGCGTTGGAGGCATACTTCGAAAATTTTGCGTAAACAGAAATAAAGAGCTGACAGAACTATGTTCGAACAACGCGTAAATTCTGACGTACTGACCGTTTCTACCGTTAACTCTCAGGACCAGGTAACTCAAAAGCCCCTGCGTGACTCGGTTAAACAGGCACTGAAGAACTATTTTGCTCAATTGAATGGTCAGGATGTGAATGATCTCTATGAGCTGGTACTGGCTGAAGTAGAACAGCCCCTGTTGGACATGGTGATGCAATACACCCGCGGTAACCAGACCCGTGCTGCCCTGATGATGGGCATCAACCGTGGTACGCTGCGTAAAAAACTGAAAAAATACGGCATGAACTGATACTAATCAGTTAAATGTTTGTTTTAAAAGGCGCTACTCGGCATGGGGAAGCGCCTTTTTTATTGACGTCACACGGGAGGCTTTGGCGATGAACGCGAGATGTGAACCTATCTATTTTGGCGATGAATCTAAAAAGATAATCCTGGGCGATGCGCTAACTGAACTGAAAAAACTGCCGTCTGAAAGCGTCGAACTCATTTTTGCTGACCCTCCTTATAACATCGGGAAAGACTTTGACGGGATGGTTGAATCCTGGGACGAAGAGACCTTTCTGGCGTGGTTGTTTGAGTGCATCGACGAGTGCCATCGCATCCTCAAACCACACGGCACCATGTACATCATGAACAGTACGGAGAACATGCCGTACATCGACCTCAAATGCCGCCCGCTTTTTACCATCAAGAGTCGTATCGTGTGGTCATACGATAGCTCAGGGGTACAGGCCAAAAATTACTTTGGTTCGATGTATGAACCGATCCTGATGATGGTAAAAGATCAGAAAAACTACACATTTAATCGTGACGATATTCTGGTTGAAGCCAAAACTGGCGCTAAACGCGCGCTAATAGACTACAGAAAAAACCCGCCGCAGCCATACAATCAGAAAAAAGTGCCGGGCAATGTCTGGGTGTTCCCACGCGTACGCTATCTGATGGACGAATACGAAAACCACCCCACCCAGAAACCCAAAGCCCTCCTGGAGCGTATAATTCTGGCGTCCTCGAACCCAGATGACAAGGTACTGGATCCGTTTGCCGGCAGCTTCACCACCGGAGCTACCGCCGTGGAATTGGGTCGCAAGTTTGTCGGGATTGAGATCAATACTGAATACGTAAAAATGGGACTCAGAAGACTGAGTATCGGTTCTCATTTTTCAGAAATTGAGCTTGCCAAGGTGAAAAAACGTAAGACAAAAAACCTGTCTAAAAAGAGTCGATTGACGGCAAAGAGTGGCGATCTTTCAACAAAGTAAAGGCATTGTAAGTCTGCTTTTCAGCTTAAAAATTTCGTGTATATTCCCTGCACACTTGGGCATGAATACACAGGGTTTAGGAATGATTCGCAAGTATTGGTGGCTGGTTGTTTTTGCGGTCTTCGTTTTTCTTTTTGATGCGCTGCTCATCCAATGGATAGAGCTGATGACAACAGAGCACGACAAGTGCCGGAATATGAACTCAGTGAATCCCCTTAAGCTGGTCAACTGCGTCGACCTCGAATAGCACCTCAGATAACACTTCGACAGCCGTCAGCCTCTGGCGGTAAAAACTATCCGACCTGGTTTTCACTCTGCATTAATTGCATGACGCTACCGTCTGGGCTTAACATTTTTAGTACATTATCAACTAATACTGGAGCTTGCCCATATAGATCATAACTCACTGGATTCATTAACCAGTTTTTTATAATTCCGCTAAAACTACCGTGCAGAATAATGATGATGACATCTAAATCAAGAGTGGTGGCAATCAGATTGTCATCTACACACTTTTGCAGGGAATCACGAATGCTTTGATGACTGATACCTATTTTATCGCGAATAGCCTGCTCAGATATCATATCGTTATGAAATTCACACTTATGATATAAAATCTGCATTAATGCCTGCTGACGAGGGTTCTCTGCAATATATTGTAACCCCACCACAAACTTTTCTCGCAATCGCTGTAAAGGGTTATCACCCCAACGACCAATTAACTTGTCCTGAATAAGATCGCGTAAAGGTGGTTGTTGTAACCATAGCTCATTAAACAATTGAGTTTTATTTTCGAAATGCCAATAGAGCGCGCCACGCGTCACGCTGGCGGCATCCGCAATGTCGTTTAGCGTCGTATTGCTTACGCCACGTGCGGCAAACTGTACAATTGCCGTTTCTATCAGGTGCTGCCGCGTTTTGAGGGCATCAGCTTTCGTTTTTCTGGCCATGGTTCCGACTGTCTGAGGTAGAGTAGAGAATGATTAACTTTCTTATCTAATATTTGCGATACGGAACAAATGTATCACTTAGAATTTATTTAAACGAGTTCTAAAAAATATTATTACGGACTTTGCACACGAATAAACAAAACGAATACCAACAACAAATATATTCATAAACCAAATGTTTATTTCAATTTGTGTTTATGAGAATCATAGTATTGCTATTAACACCACAATGAAACAGCTGTCGATTAATCTTTTTTTGCTTTTACGTGCCGTGTATCGTGCCCATAAATAAGTATTGCTTACATCGCAAGCTAATAATTTGTAGGATAGCCAACTATTATTTTTCTTGTGCGCGTTATCGCCCCTGCGTTACCCGGTTAATAACGAGCGTTCGGTTTTTTAAGGAATAGAAATGACGAAAAATGCCAGGTTTTCACTCCTGCCCTCATTCATCATCGTCTCCGCTGCATTACTCGCCGGTTGTAACGATCAGGGAGAAACACAAGCTCATCCCGCAGAACCGCAGGTGACTGTCCATGTCGTCGAAAAGGCTCCTTTAGCCGTAACGACCGAATTACCCGGGCGCACAACGGCATTCCGAATTGCAGAAGTTCGTCCCCAGGTCAGCGGGATAGTGCTTAAACGGAATTTCACTGAGGGAAGCGATATTGAAGCCGGACAGTCACTTTATCAGATCGATCCCGCGACTTATCAGGCTGACTATGACAGCGCCAAAGGTGAACTGGCGAAGAGTGAAGCGGCGGCTGCAATCGCGCATTTAACGGTAAAACGCTATGTGCCGTTGGTTGGCACCAAGTACATCAGCCAGCAAGAGTACGATCAGGCAATTGCTGATGCTCGTCAGGCCGATGCCTCCGTGATCGCGGCAAAAGCGGCGGTCGAAAGCGCGCGTATCAATCTGGCCTATACCAAAGTGACATCGCCAATTAGCGGACGCATCGGTAAATCTAACGTCACCGAAGGTGCATTAGTCACGAATGGCCAAGCTACAGAGCTTGCTACCGTTCAACAGCTCGATCCCATTTACGTCGACGTGACACAGTCCAGTAACGACTTTATGCGCCTCAAACAGTCCGTTGAACAAGGGAGTCTGCATAAAGACAGCGCCAGCAGTACTGTCGAACTGGTGATGGAAAATGGTCAGTCATACCCGCTAAAAGGTTCTTTGCAGTTTTCTGATGTGACGGTTGATGAAAGCACCGGCTCAATCACCCTCAGAGCCGTGTTCCCTAACCCACAGCACACGCTGTTGCCGGGCATGTTTGTGCGCGCACGCATTGATGAAGGCGTCCAGCCGAATGCCATTCTCGTTCCGCAGCAGGGGGTAACGCGTACTCCTCGCGGTGATGCCACCGTAATGGTCGTTAACGACAAGAGTCAGGTTGAGTCTCGCGCAGTCGTTGCCGCACAAGCTATTGGTGACAAGTGGCTCATCAGCGAAGGCCTGCAACCGGGTGACAAAGTTATCGTGAGCGGCTTACAGAAAGCACGTCCAGGCGTTCAGGTTAAAGCAACCGCCGATACCGAAACCCCTGCCACGAAAGCCCAATAAGGTAACCGGACATGGCTAACTTTTTTATCAGGCGTCCTATCTTTGCCTGGGTATTGGCTATCATTCTGATGATGGCGGGTGCTCTGGCAATCATGCAACTGCCCGTGGCACAGTACCCGACCATTGCGCCTCCTGCGGTCGCCATTTCTGCCACCTACCCTGGTGCGGATGCACAGACGGTTCAGGATACAGTCACACAGGTTATCGAACAGAATATGAATGGTATCGATAACCTGATGTATATGTCCTCCACCAGCGACTCGGCCGGGAGTGTGACTATTACACTGACTTTCCAGTCCGGTACCGATCCCGATATCGCACAAGTGCAGGTGCAAAATAAACTGCAACTCGCCACTCCGCTACTGCCGCAAGAAGTTCAGCAGCAAGGGATCAGCGTCGAGAAATCCAGCAGCAGCTTTTTGATGGTTGCGGGTTTTGTTTCTGACAACCCACAAACCACACAGGATGACATTTCCGACTACGTCGCTTCGAACGTTAAAGACTCAATCAGCCGTCTGAATGGCGTGGGTGACGTGCAGCTGTTTGGTGCACAGTACGCCATGCGCATCTGGCTGGATGCAAACTTATTGAACAAATATCAGCTCACGCCGGTTGATGTGATCAATCAGTTGAAGGTACAGAACGATCAGATTGCCGCAGGTCAGTTAGGGGGGACGCCTGCATTACCTAACCAGCAGCTTAACGCTTCTATCATTGCGCAAACGCGACTGAAAGACCCTGAAGAGTTCGGCAAAGTGACTTTACGCGTGAACAGCGATGGTTCGGTTGTTCACCTGAAAGACGTCGCGCGTATCGAGTTAGGCGGGGAAAACTACAACGTCGTGGCGCGTATTAACGGTAAGCCTGCATCCGGCCTTGGGATCAAGCTGGCAACCGGGGCAAACGCGCTGGATACCGCGAACGCGATTAAAGCCAAGCTGGTTGAACTGCAACCATTCTTCCCGCAGGGAATGAAGGTGGTCTACCCGTACGACACGACGCCGTTTGTGACCATTTCCATTCATGAAGTGGTAAAAACACTGTTTGAAGCGATCGTGCTGGTGTTCCTGGTCATGTATTTGTTCCTGCAAAACATCCGGGCAACGCTCATTCCGACCATCGCCGTACCTGTCGTATTGTTGGGCACATTTGCCGTGCTTGCTGCGTTTGGCTACTCAATAAACACCCTGACGATGTTCGGCATGGTGCTCGCCATCGGTCTATTGGTCGATGATGCGATAGTGGTGGTGGAAAACGTGGAACGCGTGATGATGGAGGATCATCTGCCGCCCAAAGAGGCGACGGAAAAATCCATGTCACAAATACAGGGAGCACTGGTTGGTATCGCCATGGTGCTGTCTGCGGTATTTATCCCGATGGCCTTCTTTGGCGGTTCAACCGGGGCTATCTATCGGCAGTTTTCCATCACCATCGTTTCCGCCATGGCGCTTTCAGTACTGGTCGCGCTGATCCTGACTCCCGCACTTTGTGCAACGTTGCTGAAGCCGGTATCAACTGAACATCACGAGAAAAGAAGCGGTTTCTTTAGCTGGTTCAATGCCAAATTCGATCACAGCGTCAATCATTACACCAATAGCGTCAGCGGTATTGTGCGTAAAACTGGGCGTTACCTGGTCGTCTACCTGATAATCGTCATCGGGATGGCGGTGCTGTTTATGCGCCTGCCAACCTCCTTCCTGCCAGAGGAAGATCAGGGCGTCTTCCTGACGATGATTCAACTTCCAGCAGGCGCCACGCAAGAACGCACCCAGAAGGTGCTGGATCAGGTCACCCACTACTATCTGAACAATGAAAAAGCCAACGTTGAAAGCGTCTTTACGGTTAACGGCTTTAGCTTCAGCGGCCAGGGGCAAAACTCAGGGATGGCGTTCGTCAGCCTCAAGCCCTGGGAAGAACGTAGCGGTAACGAAAATAACGTTGAATCAATTATCGCCCGCGCTACCCGAGCGTTTAGTCAGATTCGTGATGGTCTGGTGTTCCCTTTCAACATGCCAGCCATCGTTGAACTGGGTACCGCGACAGGCTTCGACTTCGAGCTGATTGACCAGGGCGGGTTGGGGCATGCTGCGCTAACCCAGGCACGTAACCAACTGCTGGGCATGGTTGCCAAACACCCTGACCTGCTGGTTCGTGTGCGTCCAAACGGACTCGAGGATACCGCACAGTTCAAGCTGGATGTCGATCAGGAGAAAGCGCAAGCGCTTGGTGTCTCACTGTCTGATATCAACGAAACCATCTCAGCTGCGCTGGGCGGCTATTACGTCAATGACTTCATTGACCGTGGCCGCGTGAAAAAAGTGTACGTACAAGCCGATGCCAAATTCCGTATGTTACCGGAGGACATCAATAATCTGTATGTCCGTAGCGCCAATGGCGAAATGGTTCCGTTCTCCACGTTCAGTTCCGCACACTGGATCTACGGCTCACCGCGCCTGGAGCGCTATAACGGTATGCCTTCTATGGAACTGCTGGGAGAAGCAGCGCCTGGCAGAAGTACCGGTGAAGCAATGGCGCTAATGGAAAACCTGGCGGAAAAACTGCCAAACGGTATTGGTCATGACTGGACGGGGATGTCCTATCAGGAACGACTGTCGGGTAACCAGGCTCCTGCGCTGTATGCCATCTCGCTAATCGTTGTCTTCCTTTGCCTTGCCGCATTGTATGAAAGCTGGTCTATTCCTTTCTCGGTGATGCTGGTTGTACCGCTCGGTGTTGTGGGCGCATTGTTAGCAGCATCACTGCGTGGGATGAATAACGATGTGTATTTCCAGGTTGGCTTACTAACCACAATCGGCCTCTCGGCTAAGAACGCCATCCTGATCGTCGAGTTTGCCAAAGACCTGATGGATAAAGAAGGCAAGGGGTTGATTGAAGCGACGCTGGAGGCATCGCGCATGCGTCTTCGTCCTATCCTGATGACATCCCTGGCCTTTATTCTGGGGGTTATGCCTCTGGTTATCAGTCACGGTGCAGGTAGTGGTGCGCAGAATGCGGTCGGTACCGGTGTTATGGGAGGAATGCTGACCGCAACATTGTTGGCTATCTTCTTCGTCCCCGTTTTCTTTGTTGTCGTAAGACGGCGTTTTAGTCGGCACAACGATTAATTTGTAAAATAAAGGCGTCTACGGACGCCTTTTTCACCTACGATGCTCCTCTTTATTTATTAGTAAGATAGCCATTTATTTCATTTAAACTATCCCTCTAAACTCGCCTGCAGCCTTTCTTTTTATCCATTATTTTTACAATCCACATGAATTGAGATTATTCCTCATGTCAGTCCTTTTTTAAGAAGTGGTAAAATAATCGCCGAGTTCGCAGATGGCTTAGCGTTTGTCTTTGCTTAATTAGCGAAACGCTTATTTTGAGGTAACACCATGAAAAGATTAATATCCGTTGCACTGCTTACCGCATTCCTGGCTGGCTGTGCACACGATTCTCCTTGCGTACCTGTATACGACGATCAGGGACGCCTGGTTCATACCAATACCTGTATGAAAGGCACCACCCAGGATAACTGGGAAACAGCCGGAGCCATCGCCGGTGGTGCTGCAGCCGTTGCCGGACTGACGCTTGGGATTGTCGCCCTGACCAAATAAATCATATTAAAAGCGCGGTTATTACCGCGCTTTTAGCAATAAGCATAAAATCTACATATAAGACAAAACGTTGCTTAATAGAACCTGACATGTAATAAAATTATTATAGATTTCACTCACACATCCGCGATTTGAAATTAGCATTTTTTCTGTTTTTCGTAACACCACATTTTCTTTTCATTATTCTCACGTCATTAATATTAACGCCAGAAATCGTTATCACGCGTCCTGTCTGATTTTTAAATTTTTTGCGCCGAAATGTGGCTTACGTTTCAATTTTGCACCACTTCAGGGCGCTGCATTTATTTTTTCCTGTCTACACTCTGCATATTGCGTCGAATAATCAGGCGCAAAAAACTGGCACTACCTTTGCTTAAAAGAGTATGGCCAAAGCCACAGACAGGTAAAAGACGTTTTCAGAACGTTTCCATAACAATAATTCCTCCACACAGGATGCTCTATGAAAAAGATGATAATCGCCAGCCTGGCTGCGGCCGGTGTGCTGCTTGCTGTTGCAAATCAGGCACATGCCGGCGCAACACTTGATGCCGTAAAGAAAAAAGGGTTTGTGCAATGTGGGATCAGCGACGGCTTGCCTGGCTTTTCTTACGCCGATGCAAGCGGCAAGTTCTCGGGTATTGATGTTGATGTATGTCGTGGCGTTGCCTCCGCCGTATTTGGCGATGATAGCAAAGTAAAATATACCCCGCTCACCGCCAAGGAACGCTTTACCGCATTACAGTCTGGTGAAGTCGACATGCTCTCTCGCAATACCACGTGGACCTCTTCTCGTGATGCCGGTATGGGCATGTCCTTCACTGGTGTAACGTATTACGACGGCATTGGCTTTCTTACCCACAATAAAGCAGGCCTGAAGAGCGCTAAAGAGCTGGATGGTGCAACGGTCTGTATTCAGGCGGGAACCGATACCGAACTAAACGTGGCCGACTACTTTAAAGCCAACAAGATGAAGTACACCCCCGTCACCTTTGACCGTTCGGATGAATCAGCCAAAGCTCTGGAATCTGGACGTTGCGATACGCTGGCTTCCGACCAGTCTCAGCTGTATGCCCTACGCATCAAGCTGAGCAATCCTGCGGAATGGATCGTCCTGCCAGAAGTTATTTCTAAAGAACCGCTGGGACCTGTCGTACGTCGTGGGGACGATGAGTGGTTCTCCATTGTTCGCTGGACGCTGTTCGCCATGCTAAATGCGGAAGAAATGGGTGTTAACTCGAAAAACGTCGATGAAAAAGCGGCTAATCCAGCAACACCGGATATGGCACACCTGTTGGGTAAAGAAGGGGATTATGGCAAGGATCTGAAGCTTGATAACAAATGGGCCTACAACATTATCAAGCAAGTTGGTAACTATTCGGAGATCTTTGAACGTAACGTTGGATCGGAAAGTCCGCTGAAGATCAAACGTGGACAGAACAACCTCTGGAATAACGGTGGCATTCAGTATGCGCCACCGGTGCGCTAATGCGTAGTGATGTAACGGGCGCCGCAACTGCGG
>NZ_SZWU01000074.1:0-12843 GCF_005280935.1 Citrobacter sp. wls757
AAGGTCGTGCTCTACCAACTGAGCTATTCCCGCAAATCTGTACTGCTTTTGTTGCTGTCGTAATTCGCATTTCTGCGTCGTTACGGGAGGCGCATTATACGAGAAATCCGTTTAGCTGCAACCCCCCTGAAAGTGTTTTTTTCGAAAATTCGTTCAAGTGATTAATTTACAGTCAAGCTGAACAATTTAGCGTCAAAAAACCGGTGACGCAAGCCACCGGAGAGCAAAATCAAAGATTAATAAAATGTTCGCGATAGTAAGCAAGCTCAGCAACAGATTCACGAATGTCGTCCATCGCCTGATGTGTTCCCTGCTTGGTGAAGCCCGCGAGGATTTCCGGCTTCCAACGACGCGCCAGCTCTTTGAGCGTGCTGACGTCCAGATAGCGATAATGGAAATACGCCTCCAGCTCCGGCATGTATTTAAACAGGAAACGACGATCCTGCCCGATGCTGTTGCCGCAGATAGGTGATTTCCCTTCCGGAACCCACTCTTTCAAAAAAGCCAGCGTGGCCAGTTCAGCTTCACGATCGCCCATTGTGCTCGCCTTCACGCGCTCCACCAGCCCGCTACCAGTATGCGTACGTACGTTCCAGTCATCCATTAATGCCAGTTGTTCGTCAGACTGGTGCACCGCAATTGTCGGTCCTTCAGCCAGAATATTCAGGTTGGCATCCGTCACCAGCGTGGCGATCTCAATAATGCGATCGCGCTCGGGATCCAGACCTGTCATCTCCAGATCGATCCAAATCAGGTTGTTTTCATTGGCACTCATGCTATTTTCCACCCTTCAGCGTCACATTCAGTGTGACTACATTGATCTAAAATTGTGTGTATCATAAATGTTTTGCCCATCATGGGCGACCAGGAGCCAGTCCGATTGAGTAAGAATAAACTCTCCAAAGGCCAACAGCGCCGTGTGAACGCCAATCACCAGCGTCGTCTTAAAACGTCCACGGAGAAGCCCGACTACGACGACAACCTGTTTGGCGAAACCGCTGAAGGCATCGTTATCAGCCGTTTTGGCATGCATGCCGACGTAGAGTCTGCTGACGGTGAAATTCACCGCTGCAACATCCGCCGTACAATTCGCTCGCTGGTTACTGGCGATCGCGTAGTCTGGCGCCCGGGTAAAGCGGCAGCTGAAGGCGTGAATGTCAAAGGTATCGTTGAAGCGGTACACGATCGTACCTCGGTACTGACACGCCCCGACTTTTACGACGGGGTAAAGCCTATTGCCGCCAACATCGACCAGATCGTTATTGTCTCAGCCATCTTACCCGAGCTGTCACTCAATATTATCGACCGGTATCTGGTAGCCTGCGAAACGCTACACGTTGAACCGATTATCGTGCTGAATAAGATCGATCTGCTGGATGATGAAGGCATGGCCTTCGTTAACGAACAGATGGATATCTATCGCAACATTGGCTATCGGGTATTGATGGTATCAAGCCGCACAAAAGACGGCCTGAAACCGCTTGAAGAAGCATTAACCGATCGCATCAGCATTTTTGCCGGTCAATCGGGCGTAGGTAAATCCAGCCTGCTCAATAATCTCCTCGGCCTGCAGGAAGAGATCCTGACCAATGATGTCTCTGACAACTCCGGCCTTGGACAGCACACCACCACGGCCTCTCGCCTGTATCACTTCCCGCACGGCGGCGACGTTATCGACTCCCCTGGCGTACGTGAGTTTGGACTGTGGCATCTGGAGCCGGAACAAATCACGCATGGCTTTGTCGAATTCCATGACTACCTGGGCCATTGCAAATACCGCGACTGCAAGCATGATACCGATCCAGGCTGCGCTATCCGTGAGGCGGTAGAAAAAGGGGCCATAGCCGAAACCCGGTTTGAAAATTATCACCGCATCCTGGAAAGCATGGCGCAGGTAAAAACGCGTAAAAACTTTTCTGATACAGACAACTGACAACTAAGCTAAGCATCGCTAGAATCGTCCCCCTTTTTTCAGGATCCGGCCCGTATGCCGGATCGGGAACAAATTATGGCCTGGAGGCTACCTTGTTAAACTCATTTAAGCTTTCGCTACAATACATTCTGCCGAAACTATGGCTCACTCGCCTGGCGGGTTGGGGTGCGAGCAAACGAGCGGGATGGCTGACCAAACTGGTTATCGATCTGTTCGTGAAATATTACAAGGTCGATATGAAAGAGGCGCAAAAGCCGGACACCGCCAGCTATCGCACCTTCAACGACTTCTTTGTTCGCCCGCTGCGCGACGATGCTCGTCCGATTAATACCGATCCAAACGTACTGGTCATGCCCGCTGACGGTGTGATTAACCAGTTAGGCAACATCGAGGAAGACAAACTGCTGCAGGCTAAAGGGCACAGCTATACCCTTGAAGCGCTGCTGGCTGGCAACTATCAGATGGCGGACAAATTCCGCAACGGTACGTTTGTGACCACTTACTTGTCTCCACGCGATTACCACCGTGTACACATGCCGTGTAACGGTATCCTGCGTGAAATGATGTATGTGCCGGGCGATCTCTTCTCTGTAAACATCCTGACTGCGCAAAACGTACCGAACCTGTTTGCCCGCAACGAACGTGTAATCTGTCTGTTTGATACCGAATTTGGCCCGATGGTGCAGATTCTGGTCGGCGCGACCATCGTCGGCAGCATTGAGACCGTATGGGCTGGCACCATTACCCCACCGCGTGAAGGCGTCATCAAGCGCTGGACCTGGCCGGAAGGCGAAAGCGAAGGGTCGGTGGCGCTGCTGAAAGGTCAGGAAATGGGCCGCTTTAAGCTCGGTTCCACCGTCATCAACCTGTTCGCACCTGGCAAAGTTAACCTGGTTGAGCAGTTGCAGGATCTTTCGGTGACTAAAATCGGCCAGCCAATGGCCATCTCGACCGAGACTTTCGTGACGCCAGAGGCAGAACCGGCCCCGCTGGCGAAAGAAGAGATCGAAGCAGAACACGATGCCAGCCCGCTGGTTGACGACAAAAAAGACGAAAGTTAAACATAGGAATCGCTGCTGTGCGCCTGATTATCACTTTTCTGATGGCCTGGTGCCTCAGCCTGGGGGCGTACGCTGCGACGGCCCCCGATGCCAAACAACTCACCCAGGAACTGGAGCAGGCAAAAGCGGCAAAACCTGCTCAGCCAGAAACCGTCGAGGCGCTCCAGTCCGCGCTGAATGCCCTTGAGGAGCGTAAAGGCTCTCTCGAGCGCGCCCAGCAATACCAGCAAGTTATTGATAACTTCCCCAAGCTGTCCGCAACGTTACGCGCACAGCTTAGCAACCTGCGTGATGAACCGCGCAATGTGCCAACCGGACTCACTACCGATGCGTTAAACCAGGAGATCCTCCAGGTTAGCAGCCAACTGCTGGAAAAGAGTCGTCAGGCCCAGCAGGAGCAGGATCGCGCCCGGGAAATCGCCGACTCGTTAAGCCAGCTTCCTCAACAGCAAACCGATGCCCGCCGCCAGCTCAATGAGCTTGAGCGACGCATTGGTACGGCCAACGGCAATTCCGCACAGAATCAGGCGATGCAGGCTGAATCCGCCAAACTTAAAGCCCAGGTCGATGAACTGGAGCTGGCGCAGCTTTCCGCCAATAACCGTCAGGAACTGGCGCGTATGCGCTCCGAACTGGCGGAAAAACAGAGTCAACAACTCGACGCTTACCTGCAGGCTTTGCGCAACCAGCTTAACAGTCAACGTCAGCGTGAAGCTGAGCGAGCGCTGGAAAGCACTGAACTGCTGGCGGAAAACAGCGCGGGACTGCCGGAAGGCATTGTCGACCAGTTCAAGGTAAACCGCGAGCTGTCTCAGGCCTTAAACCAGCAAGCACAGCGTATGGATCTGGTCGCTTCGCAGCAGCGTCAGGCCGCCAGCCAAACGCTGCAGGTGCGTCAGGCATTGAATACGCTGCGAGAGCAGTCTCAGTGGCTTGGGGTTTCAAATATGCTGGGAGAAGCGCTGCGAGCGCAGGTATCCCGTCTGCCGGAAATGCCTAAACCTCAGCAGTTGGATACCGAAATGGCGCAGCTTCGCGTACACCGCATGCGCTATGAGGACCTCCTCAACAAACAGCCGCAGCTGCGTCAGATTCATCAGGCCGATGGACAACCGCTGACCGCTGAACAGAGCAGCATCCTCAACGCCCAGCTACGCACCCAGCGTGAGCTGCTGAACTCATTGTTACAGGGCGGCGATACGCTGATCCTTGAGCTGACCAAGCTCAAAGTTTCCAACAGTCAACTGGAAGATGCGCTAAAAGAGGTCAACGAAGCGACGCACCGCTACCTGTTCTGGACGTCAGACGTTAGCCCTATCTCCCTCTCCTGGCCTGTCGACATCGTTCAGGATCTGCGGCGTCTGATCTCATTAGATACGTTTAATCAGTTGGGCAAAGCCAGCATCATGATGCTGACCAGCAAAGAAACGCTGCTACCGCTGTTCGCGGCGTTGGTGTTAGTTGGCTTTAGCCTCTCTTCGCGCAAGCACTTCACCCGTTTCCTTGAACGCTCGTCCGCGCGGGTCGGGAAAGTCACCCAGGATCACTTCTGGCTGACAATACGCACGGTATTCTGGTCAATACTCGTCGCTTCGCCGTTGCCAGTGCTGTGGGCAACGCTCGGTTACGGATTGCAGGAAGCCTGGCCTTATCCGTTGGCTGTCGCGATCGGCGATGGCGTTACCGCCACGGTGCCCATGCTGTGGGCAGTAATGATCTGCGCCACCTTTGCACGTCCCAACGGTCTGTTCATTGCCCACTTTGGCTGGCCGCGGAACCGCGTCGCGAAAGCCATGCACTATTACCTGATGAGCATCGGGCTGATTGTCCCGTTGATCATGGCGGTTATTATGTTTGATAACCTCAATGACCGGGAATTCTCCGCCTCACTGGGACGTCTGTGCTTTATTCTGATTTGCGGTGCGCTGGCGGTCGTAACCCTGAGCCTGAAACGCGCCGGGATACCGCTGTACCTCGATAAAGAGGGCAACAGCGATAACATGGTCAACAGCATGCTGTGGAATATGCTGATGGGTGCGCCGCTGATTGCCATTCTCGCCGCGGCAGTAGGCTACCTCGCCACGTCACAAGCCCTGCTGGCACGTCTGGAAACGTCCGTAGCGATTTGGTTCTTATTACTGGTGGTGTATCACGTTATCCGCCGTTGGATGCTGATCCAGCGCCGCCGCCTGGCGTTCGACCGCGCCAAGCATCGACGTGCTGAAATGCTGGCGCAGCGCGCGCGGGGCGAAGAAGAACCACCGCATTCCACCAGCCTTGAAGGCGCGATTGACGTTGATGAAAGCGAAGTGGATCTGGATGCTATCAGCGCGCAATCGCTGCGCCTGGTGCGTTCTATCCTGATGCTTATCGCCCTGCTCTCGGTCATTGTACTGTGGTCAGAAATTCATTCCGCTTTCGGCTTCCTGGAAAACATCTCGTTGTGGGATGTCACCTCCACGGTTCAGGGCGTGGAAAGCTTAGAACCGATAACGCTGGGCGCGGTGCTTATCGCGATTCTGGTATTTATCATCACCACCCAGTTAGTGCGCAACCTACCCGCACTGCTGGAGCTGGCACTACTGCAACATCTGGATTTAACCCCCGGCACCGGTTATGCCATCACCACCATCACCAAGTATCTGCTGATGCTGATTGGCGGTCTGGTTGGCTTCTCGATGATCGGTATTGAATGGTCCAAACTGCAATGGCTGGTGGCGGCTCTCGGTGTCGGTCTGGGCTTTGGTTTGCAGGAGATCTTCGCCAACTTTATTTCCGGTCTGATTATCCTGTTTGAAAAACCAATCCGCATTGGCGACACGGTGACGATTCGCGACCTTACCGGTAGCGTGACGAAAATTAATACCCGCGCCACCACTATCAGCGACTGGGACCGTAAAGAGATCATCGTGCCCAACAAAGCCTTTATCACCGAACAGTTTATCAACTGGTCGTTATCCGATTCCGTTACCCGTGTGGTGTTAACCATCCCGGCACCGTCGGAGGCGAACAGCGAGGAGGTTACGCAGATCCTGCTGACTGCCGCACAGCGCTGTTCGCTGGTTATCGATAATCCGGCGCCAGAAGTCTTCCTGGTTGACCTGCAACAAGGGATTCAAATCTTCGAACTGCGTATTTATGCCGCCGAGATGGGGCATCGCATGCCGCTGCGCCATGAAATCCACCAACTGATTCTGGCAGGCTTCCGCGAGCACGGTATTGATATGCCGTTCCCTCCGTTCCAGATGCGTCTGGAGAGCCTCGGCGGTAAGCAAACAGGGAGAACATTAAGTTCTGCAGGAAGAGGCAGTCGCCCGGCAGGGAGTTTGTAACGCACAATGCAGGCAAGAAATGCCGGATGGCGACCCGTTGGGTCTTATCCGGCCTACGGGTCTGCAATTAACCTGTAGGCCCGATAAGCTTGCGCCATCGGGCATTTCATCGCCGATTACAGACATTTTCGAGCTTAATATGCGTCCGGATCGGCAACAGGCAATAAACGCCAGATGGCCTTTATTCCACCGCCCACTCAGGCTCGTTGGTCGTGCGACGGCTGTAGTTCTGATAAATCGCCATCGCCAGCAGTGAGAAGAAGATCGGACCGCCGGTCATCCACAGTGCGCTGTTCCAGTCTCCGGCTTCAATTACCGGCTGGATGATGGTGAACACATTAGCAAACGTCACCACCAGCACGACCACTCCCGTTGCCAGCAGCGTCGCCGCTCGGGTTTTAAAGACAACAAACGGCCTTTCCAGACCCGGACGGGATTTAAAGAACGGAAACGCCAGCGCCAGGAACAGATACGGCAGCGTCATCGAGACGTTCGCCATCAGCGTCAGTTTGTTATAGAACGCTGAAGCCGTATCGCCACCAAATGAAACCAACAGGATAAACAGGCTCACCAGCAGGCACTGTAACCACATTGCCGTCGTCGGCATCCCTACGGCATTCAGTTTGGTCATCGGCGCGGGCCACAACGCCTTCGGCGTGCCCTGAATAATCGCTTTCAGCGGTGAGTAGCTGAGGGTGAAAAAAGCGCCGGTGTAGGCAAGGAACATGGAAAGCCCGGTAATACGTGCAAACCATACGCCCATCACCATTGCGGCATCAGGGGAAAGATGTAGCGCATTACCCAACGTCATTCCGAGGCTTTTCATCAGGATATAGGTAATATTCCCGAGGTTAACTGAGCTATTACTTAATACCTGCTGCCAGTTAGTGCTAACGCCCCATAAAAAGATGGCCAGTGAATAACCAACAGAAATGACAATAGCGGCAAAGACAATGCCTTTAGCAAAGTTCTTTTCTGGTTTTTCTGTTTTATCAACCAGTCCCCCTACAGCTTCAATTCCGCCGTAAGCAAAAATGGCAAACACAACAAATGACAACATTGCCAGTCCAGACTGATATCCGGGATTAGGCGAAGAGATGAAATTAATATCCTGTGCAAAGTGGCCACCAGTTAATAACAAAATAGCGACACTCACTAACAACAGAACTAAATTAAGACACATTACGGCAATTCCACCTACAGCCGTAATACGCGCAATCTTATTAATACCCCGGGATGCCACGCAGGTCACCAGGATCATCCAACCGACTGCGAGCAGTCCGACAACCTGCGTAGGCTCAAGCCCTGCAATACGCCAGTGCTGCGTCATGTCTGCGCCAAACAAGAAGGTTGAAAAAGGTACCCAGACTTTCGCCGCAGTACTAACCATCCATATCACATAAGAAGAAAACCACATAAACGTGCCGATAAACGCATAGCGTGGTCCAACGCTATTATTCATCCACGAATAGATTCCCCCTTCTTCTTTCCGATAGGCAGAACCCATTTCCGCCATCATTAAAGCAAATGGAATAAAGAATAATAATGCAGAAAATATATACCACGGTATTGCACTATACCCCATTAAATAGAACGCGGAGGGGCTATTAGCAAAACCGAAAACTGACGTAAATATCATGAGAATGAGACCTATCAGGCTCATCTTTTTTATTGTTTGGGTCATTAAACCATCCCTTACTCTGGCAAGCGTTTAACAAACGCCGCTCACCGGTTGGCACTGCTCTCTTTGCAGAGTTCAGCGATAAAAAAAACAACACAGAATTGATACCTAAACGATATCAAATATCCAGGTGTAAATTGTGGCTATTAGAGGGGAAATGAAAAAATATGCTACAAAGTGGCGATTAAGCCACCACTTTGTATTGCAGAAGAGTAAGTTATGCGCGATCGACGGTAAATGCGATTACCTCGGCCAGGCTCTCTGCGCCCAGCGCCAGCATCACCAGACGGTCAACACCCAGCGCCACGCCTGAGCAATCCGGCATGCCGACTTTCAGCGCTTCCAGCAGGTTGGTATCGATAGGTTGCTGTGGTAAGCCTCGTGCGGCACGTTTGCGGTTATCCTGTTCAAACCGCTGCTGCTGTTCGCGCGCGTCGGTCAATTCATGGAAACCATTCGCCAGCTCAATACCTTTGTAATAAACCTCGAAACGTTCAGCCACGCGGTGATCTTCGGTACTGATTTGCGCCAGTGATGCCTGGCTGGCCGGGAAATGATACACAAACGTCGGCTTGTCTTTACCAATATGCGGTTCAACACCCATCGTAAACAGCAGTTGCAGTAAGGTATCCCGGTCTTCTTCGGTATCAGCGATATTGCTGAGATCCAATTTCGCCGCCACTTCCCGCAGTTGGGTTTTATCCGCAGACAGCGGGTCAATCTCCAGATGGCGCTGGAAGGCCTGCTGGTAAGAAAGGCTTTCCGCAGGTGAGCAGTCCAGCACCTGCTGGAGCAAATCATCCACTTCATTCATCAGGCGATACATATCGTAGTGCGGACGATACCACTCAAGCATGGTGAATTCAGGGTTATGATGGCGCCCCATCTCTTCATTACGGAAGCTGCGGCACAGTTGATACACCGGGCCGCATCCTGCCACCAGCAGGCGCTTCATATGGTATTCAGGGCTGGTCATTAAATAGAGATTCATTCCCTGGGAGTGTCCAGGGCCAACGAAACGCGTTTCGAACGGGAACAGGTGGATGTCCGTTACCGTTGCCTGACTCATACAAGGGGTCTCAACCTCAAGCACGCCACGATCGGCAAAAAAGCGGCGAATCTCCGCTATAATTGCTGCACGTTTCAACAGATTGGGGATGGACGCGCTCGGCTGCCAGGTTGCCGTTTCGCTCATGGTTGTTTCTCCGATTTATGACAAGGGCACGAAGTCTACTCGTATCGCGCTAACGAGACAAATTTCAGGCAGCACTAATCATCACTGGCAATTGGATAAAAAAAGCGACTTAGGGTGGTTTAGTAATTAAATTAATCAAATTCAATGATAATTCCCCCCTATGACACGCTAAAAAAATCGAACACGTCAAATTTCCCGCACATCCCTAAGACTATACTATTGTACCTATAAAGGAGCAGTGGAAACGCGTTCATAACCTGTTTGAAGCCGATGAAGCATCTGATTTCAGGCAGGGATGAAATAACAACAATCTGGAGGAATGTCGTGCAAACCTTTCAAGCCGATCTTGCCATTATAGGCGCCGGTGGCGCGGGATTACGTGCTGCAATTGCTGCCGCACAAGCAAATCCCAACGCTAAAATCGCACTGATCTCAAAAGTGTACCCAATGCGCAGCCATACCGTTGCTGCCGAAGGCGGCTCTGCTGCTGTCGCGCAGGATCATGACAGCTTTGACTACCATTTTCACGATACGGTAGCAGGCGGAGACTGGCTGTGTGAGCAGGATGTCGTGGATTACTTTGTCCACCACTGCCCAACTGAAATGACGCAACTGGAACAATGGGGCTGCCCATGGAGCCGTCGTGAAGACGGTAGCGTCAACGTACGTCGCTTCGGCGGCATGAAAATCGAGCGTACCTGGTTTGCCGCGGATAAGACCGGCTTCCACATGCTGCATACGCTGTTCCAAACATCTTTGCAGTTCCCGCAGATTCAGCGCTTTGACGAACACTTCGTTCTGGATATCCTGGTTGACGACGGTCATGCTCGCGGCCTGGTTGCCATGAACATGATGGAAGGCACGCTGGTGCAAATCCGTGCTAACGCTGTCGTGATGGCAACGGGCGGCGCAGGTCGTGTTTACCGTTACAACACCAACGGCGGCATCGTAACCGGCGACGGTATGGGCATGGCGCTGAGCCACGGCGTTCCGCTGCGTGATATGGAATTCGTTCAGTATCACCCAACAGGTCTGCCAGGCTCCGGTATCCTGATGACTGAAGGCTGCCGTGGTGAAGGCGGTATTCTGGTTAACAAAAACGGCTACCGTTATCTGCAAGACTACGGCATGGGTCCGGAAACTCCGCTGGGCGAGCCAAAAAACAAATACATGGAACTCGGCCCGCGCGACAAAGTTTCTCAGGCGTTCTGGCACGAATGGCGCAAAGGCAACACCATTTCCACTCCGCGTGGCGATGTGGTTCACCTCGACCTGCGTCACCTCGGCGAGAAAAAACTGCTCGAACGTTTACCGTTCATCTGCGAACTGGCGAAAGCTTACGTGGGTGTCGATCCGGTTAAAGAACCGATCCCGGTACGTCCGACCGCGCACTACACCATGGGCGGTATCGAAACCGATCAGCACTGTGAAACCCGCATTAAAGGTCTGTTCGCTGTAGGCGAATGTTCCTCTGTTGGTCTGCATGGCGCTAACCGTCTGGGCTCTAACTCCCTGGCAGAACTGGTGGTCTTCGGTCGTATGGCCGGTGAGCAGGCAGCAGAACGCGCTGCAACGGCTGGCGCTGCAAACAGTGCCGCTCTTGATGCACAGGTTGCTGGCGTTGAAAAACGTCTGAAAGATCTGGTTAACCAGGAAGGTAACGAAAACTGGTCTAAGATCCGTGACGAAATGGGCCTGTCAATGGAAGAAGGTTGCGGTATCTACCGTACGCCGGAACTCATGCAGAAAACCGTTGATAAGCTGGCGGAACTGCAGGAACGCTTCAAGCGCGTACGTATCACTGATACCTCCAGCGTCTTCAACACCGACCTGCTGTATACCATCGAACTGGGTCACGGTCTGAACGTTGCTGAATGTATGGCGCACTCTGCTCTGGCGCGTAAAGAATCCCGCGGCGCGCACCAGCGTCTGGATGAAGGCTGCACCGAGCGTGACGATGTGAACTTCCTCAAACACACCCTCGCCTTCCGCGATGCTGACGGCACGACTCGCCTGGAATATAGCGACGTGAAAATCACCACTCTGCCACCGGCTAAACGTGTTTACGGTGGCGAAGCGGAAGCAGCCGATAAGAAGGAGAAGGCGAATGGCTGAGATGAAAAACCTGAAAGTTGAGGTGGTGCGCTATAACCCGGAAACCGATACCGCGCCGCACAGTGCTTTCTACGAAGTTCCTTATGATGAAACCACGTCACTGCTGGATGCGCTGGGCTACATCAAGGATAACCTGGCACCGGACCTGAGCTACCGCTGGTCCTGCCGTATGGCGATCTGCGGCTCCTGCGGCATGATGGTCAACAATGTACCGAAACTGGCGTGCAAAACCTTCCTGCGTGATTACACCAACGGCATGAAGGTTGAAGCGCTGGGCAACTTCCCGATTGAACGCGATCTGGTCGTCGACATGACGCACTTTATCGAAAGCCTGGAAGCGATCAAACCGTACATTATCGGTAACCCGCGTACACCGGATCAGGGTCCAAACACCCAGACTCCGGCGCAGATGGCGAAGTATCATCAGTTCTCCGGTTGCATCAACTGTGGTCTGTGCTATGCCGCGTGTCCGCAGTTCGGCCTGAACCCTGAGTTCATTGGACCGGCTGCGATTACGCTGGCGCATCGTTACAACGAAGATAGCCGCGACCATGGTAAGAAGGAGCGTATGGCTCAGTTGAACAGCCCGAACGGCGTCTGGACCTGTACTTTCGTGGGCTACTGCTCCGAAGTCTGCCCGAAACACGTCGATCCGGCTGCGGCCATTCAGCAGGGTAAAGTTGAAAGTTCAAAAGACTTTCTTATCGCTACCCTGAAACCACGCTAAGGAGTGCACGATGACGACTAAACGTAAAGCCTATGTGCGGCCAATGACGTCCACCTGGTGGAAAAAGCTGCCATTTTATCGTTTTTACATGCTGCGTGAAGGCACGGCAGTTCCGGCAGTCTGGTTCAGCATTGAACTGATTATCGGCCTGTTTGCACTCAAGCATGGTGCAGAGTCCTGGATGGGCTTTGTCGCCTTTTTGCAAAACCCGGTGGTGGTAATCCTTAACATTATCGCCCTGGCAGCAGCGCTGCTGCATACCAAAACCTGGTTTGAGCTGGCGCCAAAAGCAGCCAACATCATCGTAAAAGACGAAAAAATGGGGCCAGAGCCGATCATCAAAGGTCTCTGGGCAGTTACTGTGGTTGCGACAGTAGTCATACTGTTTGTTGCCCTGTTCTGGTAAGGAGTCCGGAATGATTAATCCAAATCCAAAACGCTCTGACGAACCCGTATTCTGGGGCCTGTTTGGTGCAGGCGGTATGTGGAGCGCAATCATTGCGCCGGTAATGATCCTGCTGGTAGGCATTATGCTGCCGCTGGGCTTTGTTCCTGATGCTTTCAGCTATGAACGCGTACTGGCATTCGCTCAGAGCTTCATCGGACGTGCGTTTCTGTTCCTGATGATCGTTCTGCCGCTGTGGTGTGGTTTACACCGTATGCACCACGCGATGCATGACCTGAAAATCCACGTGCCTGCTGGCAAATGGGTATTCTATGGACTGGCAGCAATCCTGACCGTTGTAACGGCTATTGGTATTCTGACCATCTAAGTACATGCGTTAATTATCAGGCCCGC
>NZ_SZWU01000075.1:0-4348 GCF_005280935.1 Citrobacter sp. wls757
GTAGGCCGGATAAGGCGTTAGCCGCATCCGGCATTTTACGACGCTTGAGGTAGCCAAAACCCTTCACAGCATTTGAGCCACGCCTGGGCGCTGTGCGACAGATACACGCCTTCGCGCCAAATCATGCCCAACTGCCAGCGTAAGTCACTCTCCAGAGGGATCCAGCGCAACGTTTGCTTATCCAGCCGCTGGCAAATCGGCTCCGGTAAAATGGCAATCCCGACCCCGGCTTGTACCATTGCCGCTAGAAAATCCCACTGCCCGCTGCGCACCGCGATGCGGGGTTTGACGTTGTGTTGGCTAAACAGCTCAAGCAATTGGCGGCTCAACGCGAAATCTTCGTTGTAGATAAGCAGCGGATGTTCCGCCAGCGCCTCGGGGGAAATGGATTCGCACGTTGTCCACTGACCGGAGCGAGGAACCAACACGCAGAGTGGATGGCTAAAAAGCGGTAAGGTTGCCAGACCGCTCTCTTCTTCAACTGGCAGCGCGGTCATCGCGACATCCAGGTCACCGTTCATTACCGCCTGCTGAACGGTTAAGCCGCCAAATTCAGAGACCTTCAGTTCCACGCCGGGATAGCGCTGGCGAAACAGGCCGATCGGCCCGGCCATCAACATCCCCACCATGGGCGGGATACCGAGGCGCAGCACGCCCTTGTTGAGGTGATTTATGTCACTGAGTTCCGCTTCAAGCTGGCGAAACTCGGCAAGGATCGCCAGGCCGCGTTCGAAAACGACCTGCCCGGTATCGGTTAACAGCAGTCGCCGACCATCGCGGATTAACAGCGTGCAGTTAAGCTCGTCTTCAAGGTTCTTCAACATCTTGCTGATGGTGGGCTGGGTGACAAAAAGCTTCTCCGCTGCGCGGGTAAAGCTCTGCTGACGAACCACCTCAACAAAATATCGCAGCGTTCTGATATCCATGATTATTCCTTAAGACTATGCCTGCAATGAGTTTAATTCATTTCAGTCCTGGAAGGGGGCTCTCTATACTGGCGCTCTCTATTTTTTAAGGACATACCCTCATGGCTGTGGCGATAAGCCGCGTGACGCCTGCTGTTATTCATCGACTCCAGATTCCTGTTCAGGTTCTGTTGTACGCAGGTCTTTTTGTATTTGCTCAATATCTTGTCTCCTGGCTGCATCTGCCGCTTCCTGCCAACCTGGTCGGGATGGTGCTGATGCTGGCGTTAATTGTCTGTCGGGTTATCCCGCTGAACTGGATTCGCGCAGGTGCTCGCTGGTTACTGGCTGAAATGCTGCTGTTTTTTGTCCCGGCGGTGGTCGCCGTTGTGAACTACACGCAGCTGTTGCTGGTTGATGGCTGGCGTATATTTGCCGTGATTGCGATCAGTACGCTGATGGTGCTCGGCGCAACGGCGTGGGTGGTGGATAAAGTGTATCGCTATGAAATGCGCAGGCTAAACCGTGAGTAATTTCCAGTTAAGCGTGTTGTGTCTGGTGATTACGCTGGGTATCTACTTTGCCAATAAGCGCCTGTATCGCCGTTTTCGTAAATTACCCCTAATGCCATTAGTTCTCACCCCGGCCCTGCTGGTGCTGATGCTGGTCTTCGGCCATATCTCCTGGCAAAACTATATCGGTGAATCGCACTGGTTGCTGTGGTTGTTAGGCCCGGCGACCATCGCCTTTGCCGTTCCGGTGTATGACAACCTTGCCGTGATTAAGCGTCACTGGATGTCGCTGACGGCGGGCGTGGTAACGGCAACGCTGGTGGCCGTCACCAGTTCCGTATGGCTGGCGCGCCTGTTTATGTTGCCTGATGAGATCCAACGCAGTCTGGCGGTGCGCTCCGTCACCACACCGTTTGCGCTGGCGGCGGCAGAACCGTTGGGCGGGCAGCCGGACCTGGTGGCATTGTTCGTGGTGGTGACCGGCGTATTTGGTATGGCGGTCGGCGATGTGCTGTTTTTACGGCTTTCCATTCGTGAAGGGATGGCGAAAGGCGCAGGATTTGGCGCAGCATCGCACGGCGCAGGCACGGCACGCTCTTATGAACTCGGTCAGCAGGAAGGGGTCGTTGCCAGCCTGGTGATGATGCTTTCCGGCGTGGTAATGGTGCTGGTGGCACCGCTGGTGGCGAGGCTGATGTTCTGAGAAAGGATGTAATCCTCCGGCCCGAAAGCCGGAGGAGAAGGGAAGTTAGTGCGCGCGACCTTGTTCTACGCCGTACCCGGTCTGGGAACGGATGAACTGAGCACGGAACTGCTCGCGTTCGCGGTTGCCTTCTTCTGAGTTGTCGGTGGCAGAGAAGAACCAGATCCCGAGGAATGCTACGCTGATGGAGAACAGCGCCGGATACTCATACGGGAAAATGGCTTTTTCGTGACCGAGGATCTGGACCCAAATCGTTGGACCAAGAATCATCAGCACCACTGCCGTCAGCAGGCCTAACCAGCCACCCAACATTGCGCCACGCGTGGTCAGTTTCGACCAGTACATAGAGAGCAGAATGATGGGGAAGTTACAGCTCGCCGCGATGGCGAACGCCAGGCCGACCATGAAGGCGATGTTCTGGTTTTCGAACAGCACGCCGAGCACGATGGCAATCACGCCCAGCACCAGCACGGTGATTTTCGAAACCCGCAGCTCTTCACGTTCGGTGGCGCCTTTGCGGAACACGTTGGCGTACAGGTCGTGAGACACTGCCGATGCGCCCGCCAGAGTCAGACCGGCAACCACCGCCAGAATGGTGGCAAACGCCACGGCTGAGATGAAGCCGAGGAACAGGTTACCGCCCACCGCATTCGCCAGGTGAACCGCCGCCATGTTATTACCGCCAATCAGCGCGCCCGCAGCATCTTTGTACGCCGGATTTGCACCTACCAGCATGATTGCGCCAAAGCCGATGATAAAGGTCAGGATATAGAAATAACCCATAAAACCGGTGGCGTAGAACACACTCTTACGTGCTTCACGGGCATCGCTAACCGTGAAGAAGCGCATCAGGATGTGCGGCAAGCCCGCCGTACCAAACATCAGGCCGAGACCTAACGACAGTGCGGAGATTGGGTCTTTTACCAACCCGCCCGGGCTCATAATGGCTGAACCTTTCGGGTGTACCGCCATCGCTTCGGTGAACAGATTATTGAAGCTAAAGCCGACGTGCTTCATCACCATAAAGGCCATAAAGCTGGCACCGAACAGCAACAGTACGGCTTTGATGATCTGTACCCAGGTGGTCGCCAACATGCCGCCAAACAAAACGTACATCATCATCAGCACGCCAACCAGTACGACAGCGATGTGATAGTTCAGACCAAACAGCAGCTCAATCAGCTTACCTGCACCAACCATCTGCGCGATCAGATACAGCGCAACCACCACCAGGGAACCACAGGCAGACAGAATACGGATTGGCCCTTGCTTCAGACGATAAGACGCAACGTCTGCAAAGGTGTAACGACCCAGGTTACGCAAACGCTCAGCAATCAGGAACAGAATAATTGGCCAGCCGACCAGGAAGCCGAGTGAATAGATCAGCCCGTCATAACCGGAGGTAAAGACCAGCGCGGAAATCCCGAGGAACGATGCCGCCGACATATAGTCGCCCGCAATCGCCAGCCCGTTCTGGAAACCGGTGATGTTACCGCCAGCGGTGTAGTAGTCATTACGCGAACGTACGCGCTTTGACGCCCAGTAGGTAATGCCGAGCGTAAAGATGACGAAAATCAGGAACATAATAATCGCCTGCCAGTTGGTTGGCTGGCGTTGGACTGCACCGCTAATAGCATCCGCCGCGTTTGCGGCGAAGGGCAGCGTGGCGGCAAGCGCCGTCAGGACTCTCTTCATGATGCTTTAACCTCGTGCAAAACCGCATTGTTCAGGCGATCGAATTCACCGTTTGCCCGCCAGATGTAGATCCCGGTCAGGATGAAGGAGATAAGGATCACACCGACCCCAATCGGAATACCGCGGGTGACGCTGGTTCCCGCGTGTAGCGGAGTACCCAGCCAGCCCGGCGCAAAGGCAATCAATAATATAAAGCTGATATAAACTGCCAGCATGATGATGGACAGAATGGTGGCAAACCGTTGCCGTTTTTCTACTAACTCCCTGAAACGCGCACTGTCTTCTATCCGCTGATAAATTTGGTCATTCATCACAGAGCTCTCCAGAGGTCCCCCTGCGTCTTTCGTGCTACAAGTTCGTTGGCCGCACTTGCCCACCCCAGTCACATAGTGAACTATGCTTTTGGGGATGTGCTCGCTTGCCGCCTTCCTGTAACACGAAATCCTTTGGGGGGAGGTTTTTTATATTTCCCTCCCGGTGAAGAGAGGGTAGGGTCAGATTTGTAGATACTGTTATCGCCTGCAAGCCTTTTC
>NZ_SZWU01000076.1:0-279 GCF_005280935.1 Citrobacter sp. wls757
AGGCCGGATAAGGCGTTTACGCCGCATCCGGCAAATGCAACATGCGAAAAAAAAGCCCGTACTTTCGTACGAGCTCTTCTTAAAATATGGCGGTGAGGGGGGATTGACTCGCTTTGCTCGCCCTTCGGGCAGCCCACTCACTCCGTTCGCGGTCTGTCCAGCTGGCTGCGCCAGCAGTCGAACCCCGGTCGGGGTTTCTCATCCCCCCGCAGATGTGCAATATGTGAAAAAAAAGCCCGTACTTGCGTACGAGCTCTTCTTAAAATATGGCGGTGAGGG
>NZ_SZWU01000076.1:503-5497 GCF_005280935.1 Citrobacter sp. wls757
TGTTCCTGTGCTACCGGAACGGGCGCTAATGTAGGGGAAACACCGCCCCGCCGTCAATCAACTTTTTGAAAAAAATGTGCATTTACACAAACTTCAAGCAACATGGAGCATAAATAAGCGGGAATTGTTTTTTTTGCCAGCATCCTAAAATTTGCTACTCTGATGTTCCCTCGAAAAATGATGATAATAAGTGCGAGAAAGTTCCGCACAACAATGTTCAGGAGACAATATGGATATAATTTTCTATCACCCAACATTCGATACGACCTGGTGGATTAATGCGTTGGCAAAGGCAATACCTGGTGCGAACGTACGTGAGTGGAAAGCGGGTGATAATGCACATGCTGACTATGCGCTGGTCTGGCATCCGCCGGTTGAAATGCTCGCAGGACGAAAATTAAAAGCCGTATTTGCGCTGGGAGCGGGTGTCGATTCTATTCTCAGTAAACTCAATGCTCATCCGGAAATGTTGGATGCGTCGATCCCGCTTTTCCGTCTGGAAGATACGGGTATGGGCCTGCAAATGCAGGAATATGCTGTCAGTCAGGTGCTGCACTGGTTTCGTCGCTTTGATGATTATCAAGCATTGAAAAATCAGGCGAAATGGCAGCCGTTGCCAGAATATACTCGCGAGGAGTTTACCGTCGGGATCATGGGGGCTGGGGTATTGGGCGCAAAAGTTGCCGAAAGCCTGCAGGCATGGGGATTCCCACTGCGCTGCTGGAGTCGTACGCGTAAATCCTGGTCTGGCGTGGAAAGCTTCGCCGGTACTGAGGAACTGGGCGCGTTTTTGAGTCAAACTCGCGTGCTGATCAACCTTCTGCCTAATACGGCAGAAACCGTAGGCATTATTAACGCTGATTTACTTAGCCAATTGCAGGATGGCGCCTACGTGCTGAACCTTGCACGCGGTGTTCATCTCAATGAAGACGATCTTCTGGCATCGCTGGAAAGCGGCAAGGTGAAGGGGGCCATGCTGGATGTTTATAGCCGTGAACCGCTGCCAGAAAACAGCCCATTATGGAAACATCCGCGTGTGGCGATGACGCCACATATTGCCGCAGTTACCCGTCCGGCAGAAGCGGTGGACTATATCTCCCGCACGATTATGAACCTGGAGAGCGGGCAAGTCGTAACAGGTCAGGTCAATCGCGTTCGGGGATATTAATGGTAACCCGGCAAGTACCGGGTTTCAGCTAAAATCCCCGTCATACTTCAAGCTGCATGTGTGTTAGCTACGGTTGTTCACCTGAATCACTTACATAAGTAAGTGATTCAGATATCACTCCCTTGCCACCTGCCTGCGACTCGAATTTTTAGGGTATTAATGGTGGCGATACCTGCTATCCTTGACGGAAAATGACTACAGGAGAGAGTTATGTATCCCGTTGACCTGCATATGCATACCGTCGCCAGCACCCACGCCTACAGCACCTTAAGTGATTACATCGCGGAAGCTCGTCGCAAAGGCATCAAGCTGTTTGCCATTACCGATCATGGACCGGACATGGCGGATGCGCCTCACCACTGGCACTTTATCAATATGCGTATTTGGCCACGTGTCGTGGATGGCGTGGGGATCCTGCGCGGAATAGAAGCCAATATTAAGAATATTGAAGGTGAAATTGACTGTTCAGGTCCGATGTTTACCTCCCTGGACCTCATTATTGCGGGCTTCCATGAGCCGGTTTTTGCACCTCACGATAAAGACACCAATACCCAGGCAATGATAGCTACGATGGCCAGCGGTAATGTGCACATCATCAGTCATCCGGGAAATCCCAAGTATCCTGTTGATATTAAAGCAATTGCGCAGGCGGCGGCAAAGTACCAGGTTGCACTGGAAATCAATAATTCTTCGTTTTTGCATTCGCGTAAGGGCAGTGAGGATAATTGTCGTGCGGTTGCTGCGGCTGTGCGTGATGCTGGTGGATGGGTGGCGTTAGGGTCGGATTCACATACTGCTTTCACGCTGGGAGAATTTGGCGAATGCCGTAAAATCCTGGATGATGTTAATTTCCCTGAAGACAGAATTTTAAACGTCACACCTAAACGTCTATTGGCGTTTCTGGAATCGCGAGGCATGGAGCCGATCGCGGAATTTGCTGAACTGTAATTGTTACTAACTGGAATATATCAATGAACGAGTTTTCTATCCTGTGTCGTGTACTGGGCTCGCTGTTTTACCGCCAACCGCAGGACCCTTTACTGGTTCCCCTGTTTACCCTGATTAGTGAAGGTAAACTGTCCGCCAACTGGCCGCTGGAACAGGACGAACTGCTCACCCGTTTACAGAAGAGCTGCGATATGCCCCAGCTGGCTGCAGATTACAACGCGCTGTTTGTCGGTGACGAGTGTGCAGTGCCGCCTTATCGTAGTGCCTGGGTAGAAGGGGCGAAAGAATCTGATGTTCGTGCATTTCTTTCAGCCCGGGGCATGCCGCTTGCTGATACACCGGCAGATCACATTGGTACGCTGTTGCTGGCGGCTTCATGGCTTGAGGACCAGTCTGCGGAAGATGAAAGTGAGGCGCTTGAAACCTTGTTTGTAGACTACTTGCTGCCCTGGTGCGGTACGTTCCTTGGTAAAGTTGAAGCGCACGCGAACACGCCTTTCTGGCGTACGATAGCACCGCTGACGCGTGATGCCATTGGTGCGATGTGGGACGAATTGCAGGAAGATACAGACGAATAAATGTGACGCGCGTCACTTAAAAGGTGCAACTCAATTTATAAGCTTGCATAAATTGTGTGCGCGATCTCATTACCATGCCGTTTTTCTGCTAAGATGCGCGGCATGAACATACTTCTCTCAATTGCAATCACAACGGGCATTCTCTCCGGGATCTGGGGATGGGTGGCCGTTTCTCTTGGTTTACTCAGTTGGGCTGGCTTTCTGGGTTGCACGGCTTATTTCGCCTGCCCGCAAGGTGGGTTAAAAGGACTGTGGATCTCGGCGTGTACGCTGCTAAGCGGTGTGGTGTGGGCGTTGGTGATTATTAACGGTAGTGCGCTTGCTCCGCATATGGACATTATTGGTTATGTCATGACAGGAATTGTCGCGTTTCTGATGTGTATCCAGGCAAAGCAATGGCTGCTTTCATTTGTACCGGGCACGTTCATTGGCGCATGTGCAACATTTGCAGGGCAGGGCGACTGGCGACTGGTTGTACCGTCACTGGCACTGGGCCTCGTATTCGGCTATGCAATGAAAAACAGTGGTCTGTGGCTGGCATCTCGCCGTGAAAATAGAATATCGTCGACGCTGACCAGTAAATAAAAAAGCGTGAGGGTTTTCCTCACGCTTTTTATGCTGTATAGACCCATCAGGATTCTGGCGGTACCGACATATGACGGTATTTAACCAGGATGTCATTATCAACTTGTTTCTTATCCTGCAAATCCCACAATCCGCGATCGATGCCGTCATTAATCAGGAAGATAACGCCCGTTTCAATCGCTGACATCAGACAAAGCATAACCGGTTCGTTAGAGGTGTAGCCAATTTCACCTTCCAACAGACGCTGGTAGTCAATAAAGCGGAACACCCCAGCCTGTACTTCATAAGACAGAATGGTTTTACTGGTATTCACTGACGACAGGATCTCACCGGTGCTGACGTTAACTACGCGCAGGTTTACCGCTATCTGGTCGAGCTGGTATTGGGTATCGGCGCCAATACCAAAATAACGTGCACCGACACCACCCGATTTAACGTTGCTTTCATAACCGATAATTGATCCTTCCACCATGACGTTTGCCGCGGTCAGGGACTGTAGCGGGATCCGGTTATTAATCGCAACCGTACCGTTTTCCTGAGCTGCACGAATGATTTTGCGTTCGTTAAGCAAGTTCTGTAACCCCTGACGTTCCAGTGGGACGAACCAACGAGAATCTTTCAATGCGGTGACAAGCATAGCCGTGGCGCTTTGCGGGACGGCGGTTGAGAAGTTACTTGCCGGGTAAGGTTTAAATTGGCCAGTCTCATCCTGAATGTTGTATACCGACACAAAGATCTTACCTGTAGGCATAGGCAGATGCGTCAAGTCTTTATAGCTTTGGGCTCGGGGCATTAATGTCGGCTTAGCGGCTTCTTGAGGCGGAGCTGTTAAACATCCGCTGAGTAAAATTACTGCCACCATGATAAGTAAACGCTGCATGATTATTTCCTTTCGTGGCTATAACTTAGAAGTCGGTCGACTGTGTTTGTAAACCCGACACTTCAATTGTCGAAGTTTTCCCCGATTTCCTGTCGGTGACATTCAATTGCAGTTGTCCGTCCCGGTTGGCGATATCAATGATAAAATCATTGGTCACCATTCTTCCTGGTTTACCGGTATTAATGTTGGTGAGTAGGCCACCGAGAATTTGTGACTGAATCGCCTGAGTAAAGTTATCCAGAGCTGACGGGGTTTCAATACCGTAATCGTCATAGCTTGGATCTTTATATGAGTTCTGGGCCTGGGCGCTGTTCAACAGAAAAGCACCATTATTCGGGTTGCCACCAAAGTTTGGGTTGCGAAACTGGAACGTCATGTTTCCGGCCCAACTTAATGGTGAAATTAGCATGAGCAAAACCACTGCATGTTTAACACGCATGAAAGCCTCCGGACAAAATCATGTTTTAGAATTCATCACGCGCTAAATCGCTAGTGCTTAATAGTGTTTGATCTATTTGCCGGCGATTTAATGCTTCCTCAGTTTGTGCCAATGCGAAGACTACAATTTTGTCGAAGTCTTTTTTCGTCGGAAATAAAAAAGTCTGGAAGATAACGTCCTGATTGACCGTTATGGTGATCCAACTTCCCCAACGCGCACTGGGTCTTTCATTAATGGTTAAGTTTCCTGTGTACTCGCTTTCCCACTTATCACTAAAGGCCCGATAAAAATCATGCCCGATTGAAGAGACAGTGTGGTCAGTTAACAGCCCGGGAACCTCCACCTCTACGGTTGTCGCTGCGTGCAGACTCCCGGCAGCAAAGAATAAATTTGCTG
>NZ_SZWU01000076.1:5542-20490 GCF_005280935.1 Citrobacter sp. wls757
AGGTCAAATACCGTTTCATGGCTTTATCGCCTGAGGTTATCATTGGCCCATGAGACCGCCTGCGTACGGTTTTTGACAGCTATCTTTTTGAAAAGATTATAAAGATGTGTTTTTACCGTATTTTCACTGATAAACAGTGAGCGAGCGATTTCAATATTTGAGGCGCCGATACGCAATTTATTAAGGATCTCTTTTTCACGGTGCGTCAGCAGTGCCGACTCCGTGCTGTTATAACGATAATTTCCAGAGTGCGTGATCAGATAACTGGCAAGTTTTTGCGTGAAGTAACATTCACCGCGCAAGATACCCTGCAAGCCGCTTACGACACGCTGCTCGTCTTCAGTTGCGTAAAAAACACCATTGATATGCGGCCAGTTTTCGATATCCCGATAAGGGTAATCATCAGGAGTATTCAACAATAACGTCTTTATATTGTTGTTTTTTCTACTCAAATTATCTTGCCAGTAATGGATCAGTTTTTTATCTGCCTCCATCATATCCAGTAAAACAATGCAGCTGGAGGATATATCATCCAGAGAACGTTGAATATTATGTAGTTTTCCGGTGAGTGCCAGTGATTGTTTTAAATGCTGTAATAATGCAGTTGCCTGCAAAGAAGGTTTTGTGATCAACAATAATGTATGACCATGAATACTATGGACTTCATTAAACATGATGAAACTCCACTTTTTAGTCGCACACCTGACAGCTGTCTCTACTAAAATAGAGGCACCAGAAGTACTGACAGATGTTGCACTGCTGTGTAGATATAAAATATCGACCCAAAGGGGTGAAAATATTAAAACAAATGGACTTCAACTGATTTCAATCTAGCTATTACAAATCTTAAAGCAAGTGTTAAACATGTAACAACTTGTAAAATTATATATTGAAATGTGATTTTATGGTTTTATTAGAGTTTAGATTTGATAGGAAAGTTGTACATTTTACCTTTGCTGCATAGATTTAAAAAATCATACAAATTATAGTAACGCATTGATTTTAAATCAGTTAATTAATAGATGTTGAGTTTTATATTTCTAATGAATTCTAAAATCCTTGTCTCAATTTACGTTGGTCAATTTTAGATGGAAAAAAATGACCTTTGTCACGACTTGTACCGATGTCTATCTCGGCGTTGTACTGAGAGGCCCTGATTTCGTGCAAAATGCACTTTCTCAGTGACTGCATAGAAATTCATTACTGATAGCAAAATAAAAATAAAAGCCAGGCCTGAAGCGGTGTTATTCACTGTTAATTAGTACTTTGGTGTGAATCCGGATATAAAAATACCACTCGCGGGTGAGTTATTTAAAATGTTTCCACGGACATACTCTTCATCGTAACGTGGCGTTAACAAATGTAAGTCATGTTAACAACAATTTGAGTGGTAATTAATTTAACTTCATGTACGACCAGGTCCAGGGTGACAACATGAAAAACAAGTTGTTATTTATGATGTTTACAATACTGGGTGTGCCTGGGATTGCATCCGCAACCAGTTATGATTTAGCTAATTCAGAATATAACTTTGCGGTAAATGAATTAAGTAAGTCTTCATTTAATCAGGCAGCCATTATTGGTCAGGTTGGTACTGCTAATAGTGCAAATACTCGCCAGGAGGGCACCAAGTTATTGTCGGTCATTTCGCAAGAAGGTTCAGGTAACCGGGCGAAAACAGATCAGACGGGATCAAATAACTTTGCATATATTGATCAAACGGGTAGCTCTAATGATGCGAGTATTAAACAAAGCTCTTACGGTAATACGGCGATGATTATCCAGAAAGGCTCTGGTAATAAAGCCAATATTACCCAGTACGGTACACAAAAAACAGCAGTTGTGGTGCAGAGACAGTCGCAAATGGCAATTCGCGTTACTCAACGCTAATCCATAAACGACGTTTAAATCAATCCGATGGGGGTTTACCATGAAACTTTTAAAAGTGGCAGCATTCGCAGCAATCGTAGTTTCTGGCAGTGCTCTGGCAGGTGTTGTTCCGCAATGGGGCGGTAATCATCATGGTGGCGGTAGCAACTATGGCCCAGACTCTTCAATGAGTATTTACCAATTTGGCTCTAGTAACGTTGCGAATGCGCTGCAAAGTGATGCACGTAAATCAGACGTGACTATCACACAACACGGACATGGTAACGGTGCGACCGTCGGCCAAGGTGCTGATGACAGTACCATTAGCCTGAAACAGACCGGCTTCCAGAACAGTGCTGATATCAATCAGTGGAATGCAAAAAATGCTGATATCAGCGTAACTCAGTTCGGTGGTCGTAACGGTGCTGTGGTTAATCAGACAGCGTCTGACTCCAATGTGCTGATTCAGCAGGTTGGTTATGGCAACAATGCTACAGCTAACCAGCACTAATTCAGTTTTCTGACTGATAATAAACAGGGCGAAAGCCCTGTTTTTTTTCGGGAGAATATTATGCACACGCTATTACTCATTGCCGCGTTGGCAAATCAAATAACATTCAATACAACTCAGCAAGGTGACATGTACACCATTATTCCTCAGGTGACATTAGCTCAACCGTGCGTATGTGAAGTGCAAGTCCTTGCCGTACGTAAAGGAAAGGGCGGACAAAGTCAGTCACAGCAGAAAACAAGCCTTTCGGTCCCTGCTAATCGGCCAATTGAATTAACAAAAATGAGCTTTAATATTTCACCGGAGGATTCGGTCAAAATTATCGTTACCGTTTCTGACGGGCAGTCTCTGCATCTGTCGCAACAATGGCCTGACTCAAACAGTCACCCATAATTTTTGCCGGATTTGCATTAAGGGTGTGGCTGGGAGTGCAGTGCTGTTCTATGAATATAGAAACGAACAAACGTTTTATTTGATCGTAACTCGCAGCGGTGAAGGATCATTGCGATCCCTCAAGGATGATTAATCATTGAGGAACCCTTATGTGTACATTATTAAAGCGTATTTTAAATACCGGTTTGTGGGCTTTTTCTCTTTTCACCCTCCCCGCAATGGCGACGCAAATCTTACCCGGCGGGGTTATTCATTTTCGTGGTGCAATAGTTGAAGCACCTTGCGACGTTAACACTCGACAACAACAGATTGAATTGTCATGTATGCGTGATGGCACGATGAGTAATAGTCTCTACGACCTGCAACAGGTCACGACAGTGCCTCAGAGTGTGCAACAAATTGCCACGGTGAAAATGCATTACCTCAATGAACAGAAAAGCATGGCTATTCTGAATATTGAATATAAATGAATCATTCTGGCGTAGGTATGCACGCTTATGGCTAAAAAGTGAGATTTCAAGGAAAACCCTGCTGTACACTTAACGCAGAGTGTTTTGTCAGGGGGAACTTATGCAATCGCGTGTTCATGTGTTACAGGGCGACATTACGACGATCGCGGTAGATGTGATCGTCAATGCGGCCAACTCCTCGTTACTGGGAGGAGGTGGAGTCGATGGCGCGATTCATCGTGCTGCCGGGCCTGCGTTGTTGGAGGCCTGCAAACAGGTTATACAACAACAGGGAGAATGCCCGACCGGGCATGCCGTTATCACGTTGGCTGGAGCGCTTCCGGCAAAAGCAGTTATTCACACCGTAGGACCTGTCTGGCAAGGCGGTGATCACCACGAGGCTGAACGACTTGAAGAGGCCTATCTAAATACATTGCAACTGGCCTTAGCCAATGGTTATCAATCCATTGCTTTTCCAGCTATAAGCACCGGAGTTTATGGTTATCCACGTGCTGCAGCGGCAGAGATCGCGGTGAAAACGGTGTTGAAATTTATCACCCGACGTACGCTACCCGATCAAATATACTTCGTGTGCTTTGATGAAGAAAACGCTCGACTATACAAGAGATTACTTACCCAACAAGGCGATGAACGCACGGACTGATATGACGCGACTTGAGCGTGCCATCACGCCGCTATGCGTAAACCACCCGGGAGAATGCGGCATTCTGACGTTGGATGACAGCCTGGATGCGTTTGCTGCTCGCTATCGGTTGACGGAAATGGCGGAACGTACCCTGGATGTTCAGTATTACATCTGGGAAAGCGACATGTCCGGGCTATTGTTATTTTCCGTTTTGCTGGCCGCAGCGAAGCGGGGCGTCCGGGTGCGTTTGTTGCTGGATGATAACAACACGCCAGGTCTGGATGACACGCTGCGTTTGCTGGACAATCACCCTAATATTGAAGTCCGCCTGTTTAATCCCTTTTCCTTTCGCATCCTGCGTGCCCTGGGCTATTTAACCGATTTTGCCCGGTTGAATCGACGTATGCACAACAAAAGTTATACCGCTGACGGCGTCGTAACTCTTGTGGGGGGGCGAAATATAGGCGATGCCTATTTTGGCGCAGGCGAACAACCACTGTTTTCCGATCTGGACGTTATGGCTATTGGACCGGTTGTCCAGGATGTTGCAGACGACTTTGACCGTTACTGGCACTGCCGTTCGGTTTCAACATTGCAAAACGTACTTGAGGTGGCTGAACCAGCTTCTACGCAAAAAATCGAACTTCCGGAATCCTGGTATAACGATGACATAACGCGTCGCTATCTACATAAGCTGGAAACCAGCCAGTTTATGACCCATCTCGATCAGAGGTCGCTGCCGCTAATTTGGGCGAAAACGCGCTTGCTGAGTGATGATCCTGCAAAAGGAGAGGGGAAAGCGCCGCGCCACTCACTATTACCGCAGCGTTTGTTTGACGTGATGGGATCTCCCACCGAGCGTATTGATATTATTTCCGCCTACTTTGTACCAACTCGCGCCGGTGTGGCGCAGCTCCTGAGACTGGTGAGAAAAGGCGTTAAGATCGCAATTTTAACTAATTCTCTGGCGGCGAATGATGTCGCGGTTGTTCACGCAGGCTATGCGCGTTGGCGAAAAAAACTCCTGCGCTACGGCGTGGAGTTATACGAGCTCAAACCAACCCGCGATCGCGTTTCAGCAGTACACGACCGGGGATTAACCGGTAATTCAGGCTCCAGCCTGCATGCGAAAACCTTCAGTATTGACGGTCGTAAAGTGTTTATAGGATCGCTTAATTTTGATCCCCGTTCAACGTTGCTCAATACGGAAATGGGGTTTGTGATTGAGAGTGAAGTACTGGCTGAGTTGATTCATAAACGTTTTATGCAAAGCCAGCGTGACATGGCCTGGCAACTACGTCTTGACCGTTGGGGCAGAATCAACTGGGTTGATCGGCTTTCTGGCAGCGAACAGGTACTGAAAAAAGAACCCGCTACAGGATTCTGGAAGCGGGTTCTGGTGAGGCTTGCATCCGTGCTGCCCATTGAATGGTTGCTCTGAACCATTCAATGCAAGAAAACTAACCGGCTACCGCCTTGTTTTTATCCTGCTTAATGGGCGGTTTACCCGAAAAGAGAAACTTCAGCACCGGGATCCGTAAATGGATTTCGTACAGTATGACCGCAATTCCAACCACAAAAAGCAGACCGCAGAGAAAACCCAGCAGATTCGACTTGATATGCGGTGTGATATACGCGCCAAAAAACAGCGTTAACGGGTGGTGCACCAAATAGATGAACAGCGACGCGTTGACAAAATAGGTCACGCGAGCCGACTGGAAATTCAGTAAACGGTGGCCAAGCGAAAAGACGACATTCACCATCCATAGCCCCATGACCATGGTAATGACATATTCGGTTTCATACATCCAGGCATCGCCGTTGCCGTAACGTTGATTGAGCAGGTATGCGACAAATGCGAATGCGGCGCCTAGCGTGCAGCCGCGCGATGGCGTGGTAAACAGTGCTTTCAGATTCGGATTGATAAACGCCAGCGCACCGAGCATAAAGAAAGGCACATAGAACAGCGTTTGCATAACGATAAAATTAAACATGCCATCGCTGAGAATCGAAGGGTAGAGGATGAAAATCGTTCTTCTGACGGCGGCATAGCCGACACCCAACAATATAAAAATCAGCGTTAATTTGGTCATTGACACCCCCGATGCAGGGGTACCGTCTCCACGTGACAGTCTGTTTTTCATCTGGGTAAACACCCACATGCTCAGGGTCGTTAACACCACCAGAACCAGTAAAAACCACAGATGGGAAATCAGCTCCCAGGCCAGCGCATTGTATTTGTCATAGCCGCTGAGGGTATGCCAGCTGTCTGCTTTCCCTTTCACGTATTGCAGCATGATAAATTGCGGCAGCGTAAGCAGCGGAATCGCGGTCAGCATGGGGATCCCCACGCGTTCTACACGCACCTTCCACCAGCGTTTTAACGGATAGCGCAAAAAAAGCATGTAGGAAAAATAACCTGAAATGACAAAGAAGACCTGCATGCGAAATGCATGGATAAAGTCGTTAAAAAGGGTTAACCACCATGACGGTTCTGCGCTGTTCACGTGCCAGGTGTGGGTGGAGTAGATCAATGAAATATGGAATGGGATCCCTAACAACATTAGCCAGGCACGGATGGAGTCAAGAAAATATTCACGTGGTGGTGATACAGAGCTCATAGACAGTTACGTATTCTCAGACTTTTCGTCTTATCCCTAAGACGAATAATGGTTACATTCGAGGGCAACCCTACACGAAGTCCAACAACCTGTCTCCAGGATAAGCACGCAAAGTGAAAACAGGCAGATGAACCTGCTTAAACCATGAGCCAGCGCGCGAACAATACAGGGATTCAGTTGTCGGAGTACCCGATTATCCATTAAAATGGATCGGATCAATATAAGCACACAAAGGGGGAAGTGCTTACTAATTATGAAACATAAACTACAAATGATGAAAATGCGTTGGTTGGGTGCAGCAGTCATGTTAACGCTGTACACATCATCGAGCTGGGCGTTCAGTATTGATGATGTTGCAAAACAAGCTCAATCCTTAGCCGGGAAAGGCTATGAGGCGCCAAAAAGTAACTTGCCCTCCGTTTTCCGCGACATGAAATATGCGGATTATCAACAGATCCAGTTCAATCGCGATAAAGCGTACTGGAGCAATCTCAAGACCCCATTTAAGCTCGAGTTCTACCACCAGGGTATGTACTTCGACACGCCGGTCAAAATCAACGAAGTTACCGCCACGGCGGTGAAAAGAATCAAATACAGCCCGGATTATTTTAATTTTGGCGATGTTCAGCATGATAAAGACACGGTAAAAGATCTCGGCTTCGCCGGGTTCAAAGTGCTGTATCCGATCAACAGCAAAGATAAAAACGATGAAATCGTCAGCATGCTCGGTGCCAGCTATTTTCGCGTTCTGGGTGCAGGTCAGGTCTACGGCCTGTCAGCGCGTGGCCTCGCGATTGATACCGCTCTGCCTTCTGGTGAAGAATTTCCCCGCTTCCGTGAGTTTTGGATCGAACGTCCGAAACCGACTGATAAACGTTTAACCATTTATGCTTTGCTGGATTCTCCGCGTGCAACCGGAGCGTATCGTTTTGTCATTATTCCAGGTCGTGACACGGTCGTTGATGTTCAGTCCAAAGTTTACCTGCGCGACAAAGTGGGCAAACTGGGTGTGGCACCGTTAACCAGTATGTTCCTGTTTGGACCGAACCAGCCGTCTCCGGCGACAAACTATCGTCCGGAACTGCATGATTCTAACGGTTTGTCTATCCACGCGGGCAATGGGGAGTGGATTTGGCGTCCGCTGAATAACCCGAAACATCTCGCGGTGAGCAGCTTCGCAATGGAAAACCCGCAAGGATTCGGACTGTTGCAGCGTGGCCGTCAGTTCTCGCGTTTTGAAGATATCGACGATCGTTACGATCTGCGCCCAAGCGCCTGGATCACGCCAAAAGGTGAATGGGGTAAAGGTAAGATTGAGTTAGTTGAAATCCCAACTAACGATGAAACGAACGATAACATCGTTGCGTACTGGACGCCGGATCAACTGCCTGAAGCGGGCAAAGAGATGAACTTCAAGTACACTTTGACGTTCACGCGTGATGAGGACAAGCTTCATGCGCCGGAAAGCGCCTGGGTACAGCAGACTCGTCGTTCTACCGGTGATGTAAAACAGTCCAACCTGATTCGTCAGCCTGACGGTACCATCGCGTTTGTGGTGGACTTTACCGGCACAGATATGAAAAAGCTGCCGCAGGATACCCCGGTTACCGCACAAACCAGTATTGGCGACAACGGTGAAATCGTTGAAAGCACTGTGCGCTATAACCCGGTATCTAAAGGTTGGCGTTTGATGCTGCGCGTGAAAGTGAAAGACGTGAAGAAAACCACTGAAATGCGTGCTGCCTTGGTCAATGCCGATCAGACGCTGAGTGAAACCTGGAGCTACCAGTTACCTGCCAATGAATAAGACAACTGAGTATATTGACGCAATGCCGCTTTCGGATATCGAGAAAGCGGCACTGCCGAAAACTGACATCCGCGCTGTTCATCAGGCGTTGGATGCCGAGCATCGTACTTACTCGCGCGAAGATGATTCACCGCAGGGTTCTGTGAAAGCTCGCCTTGAGCAAGCATGGCCGGATTCTTTGGCTAAAGAGCAGTTGGTTAAGGACGATGAGGGCCGCGATCAGCTGCAGGCGATGCCAAAAGCAACGCGTACCTCTATGTTCCCCGATCCCTGGCGTACCAACCCGGTTGGTCGTTTTTGGGATCGCTTGCGTGGGCGCGATGTGACGCCGCGTTATCTTTCGCGTTTGACGAAAGAAGAACAGGAAAGCGAGCAAAAATGGCGTACCGTAGGCACCATCCGCCGCTATACGCTGTTGATTCTAACGCTGGCGCAAACGGTCGTAGCAACCTGGTATATGAAGACGATCCTTCCGTATCAGGGGTGGGCATTTATTAATCCGGTAGACATGATGGGACAGAACTTGTGGGTCTCCTTTATGCAACTGCTGCCCTACATGCTGCAAACCGGAATTCTCATTTTGTTTGCCGTGCTTTTCTGTTGGGTGTCTGCGGGATTCTGGACCGCGCTGATGGGCTTCCTTCAACTGTTGATTGGACGAGATAAGTACAGTATCTCGGCCTCAACGGTCGGGGACGAACCGCTGAATCCCGAACACCGTACCGCGCTGATTATGCCTATCTGTAACGAGGACGTTGACCGCGTATTTGCGGGACTTCGCGCCACGTGGGAATCGGTCAAAGCAACGGGCAACGCCGAACATTTCGATGTTTATATCCTGAGCGACAGCTACAATCCTGATATCTGCGTGGCAGAACAAAAAGCGTGGATGGAGCTGATTGCTGAGGTGCAGGGCGAAGGACAGATTTTCTACCGCCGTCGTCGTCGTCGCGTGAAGCGTAAAAGCGGCAACATTGATGACTTTTGTCGTCGCTGGGGAAATCAGTACAGCTACATGGTGGTGCTGGACGCTGACTCAGTGATGAGTGGTGACTGTCTGAGCGGCCTGGTGCGTCTGATGGAAGCGAATCCGAATGCCGGGATTATCCAGTCTTCACCGAAGGCTTCCGGTATGGATACGCTGTATGCGCGCTGCCAGCAGTTTGCGACCCGTGTTTACGGACCGCTGTTTACCGCCGGGCTTCACTTCTGGCAGTTAGGGGAATCACACTACTGGGGCCACAACGCAATTATCCGCGTGAAGCCATTTATCGAGCACTGTGCGCTCGCGCCGTTACCGGGCGAAGGCTCGTTTGCGGGATCGATCCTCTCCCATGACTTCGTGGAAGCGGCATTGATGCGTCGTGCTGGCTGGGGCGTGTGGATTGCCTACGATCTGCCGGGCTCTTATGAAGAGCTGCCGCCGAACCTGCTGGATGAACTCAAGCGTGACCGCCGCTGGTGCCACGGCAACCTGATGAACTTCCGTTTGTTCCTGGTGAAAGGGATGCACCCGGTTCACCGTGCGGTATTCCTGACCGGTGTAATGTCCTATCTGTCTGCGCCGCTTTGGTTTATGTTCCTCGCGCTCTCTACCGCATTGCAGGTGGTGCATGCGTTGACGGAGCCGCAGTACTTCCTGCAACCGCGTCAGCTGTTCCCGGTATGGCCGCAATGGCGACCTGAACTGGCGATCGCGCTGTTTGCTTCAACGATGGTGCTGCTGTTCCTGCCGAAGCTGCTGAGTATCTTGCTCATCTGGTGTAAAGGGACGAAAGAGTACGGCGGGTTTATACGTGTTACGCTGTCGCTGCTGCTGGAGGTTCTGTTCTCCGTGCTGCTGGCGCCGGTGCGTATGTTGTTCCACACCGTCTTCGTCGTGAGTGCCTTCCTCGGTTGGGAAGTTGTGTGGAATTCGCCGCAGCGTGATGACGATTCGACCCCGTGGGGTGAAGCGTTTATGCGTCACGGTTCTCAGTTACTGCTGGGGCTGGTGTGGGCTGTGGGTATGGCCTGGCTGGATCTGCGTTTCCTGTTCTGGCTGGCACCGATTGTCTTCTCGCTGATCCTGTCACCGTTTGTTTCCGTGATTTCCAGCCGTTCCACGGTGGGGTTACGTACCAAGCGCTGGAAGCTGTTCCTGATCCCGGAAGAGTATTCTCCGCCGCAGGTGCTGGTGGATACCGATACTTATCTGGTGATGAACCGTAAACGTACGCTGGACGATGGCTTTATGCATGCGGTGTTTAATCCGTCGTTTAACGCACTGGCCACGGCCATGGCGACTGCACGCCACCGCGCCAGCAACGTGCTGGAGATTGCACGCGATCGTCATGTGGAACAGGCACTGAACGAAACGCCGGAGAAACTGAATCGCGATCGTCGCCTGGTGTTGTTGAGCGATCCGGTGACCATGGCGCGTTTACATTACCGTGTCTGGAATTCACCTGATAAGTATTCTTCGTGGGTGAACTACTATCAGGGACTAACACTGAACCCGCTGGCGCTCAGGAAAAAATAAGCGTTCTGTAACGTGAAAATACCGGCCTGGTGCCGGTATTTTTTTATATTGAATAGAATGAGTCGTGAGGTAGCAGGTGCGAATATTGGCTGTAGGAATAATGATCTTCTTCCTGAGCGGATGCGGCAGCATTATTAGTCGTACCATCCCAGGGCAAGGACACGGAAACCAATACTATCCTGGCGTGCAATGGGATGTTAGGGACTCCGCATGGCGCTACGTCACTATCCTCGATCTGCCATTTTCGCTGGTGTTTGATACGTTGCTGCTGCCGCTCGACATACATCATGGACCTTACGAGTAATTATCGCTCATCCCATTCATCGGCTGCGGTCTGTCCCTCTTCAGTATCAAGGGGAGGTTCCAGCTGGAATTCACCTTCATCCCATTCGTGAAGCGTATTTTCTTCCTGCCACTCCTGGCGGATTTCAATTTCATCATAGTCGCCATCAAAAACGCTCTGGGCCGCTTCCCCGCTCAGGATTGGAAGACATTCACCATCTACATCATCCTCGTCAGCAAAGAATTCCGCCTGCCACATAATGTCGCCATCCTGTAGCACGTATTTTTGGACGCTTAGCTGTTGAACGCTGGCGTCGTCTGACTCAAGGTCAGGGTTATCAGCCAGAAACACTTCACGAGCTGCATCAATAGCCTCTTCCAACGTGGCATAAAAATTCATGTCATTCTTTGCCATATTTCTTCTCCTAAGGCGAACAATAAAGGGGGATGATTCAATCTATAGACGGCGATCCGCAGAGCGTCAAACCCGTTAGCTGCATGGCTCACTCAATCAGATGATTACTGCCTGCAATGCCTACGAGACTGGGGGAAAGTAACTTCGGTTGTTTATGAAAAAATTTACATTGGCAGATACTGAAGCCGACGTAATATCAGGAAAAAATTCAAGAAAAAATAGTAATGTATGTGATTTGCAATGTAGTAATGAAAATCCAAAAATTAAAAAATGACGTTATATAAGGAAATCTTCAGGGTTGAACGTTATTTTTTATGTGTTTTAGAGAGGGAATCCGATCGCTTATGACGTAATATTTCATAACTTAATAAAAACAAAGAAGAAAATTAATGCCCAATACGGAAGTGTCGCAGGTGCAATCAATGAAAGTGGCTAAACTTAGTGGTGTCTCTGGTAGTGACAAAGTATCTTTTGTGTATGGGGACTGTGAATGGTGTGAGTGATACTAAAATAGTATACATAATAAAATGTTATTAATGACAAAGGTTATAAATCTATAAGAAACCATTAAATAAGAAATGAATTAGTGTCATTGAATCTGTGCAGATATAATAGTTTGCAAAATCTTATGCTTTATTATATAAAATGCAAAATTAAGAGAGCCCTTAAGGTTGTTATGGATAACGGCAATTCAAATAATAGAAGGTTAATGGCTTTCTATATAATCTGTTTGGCTAGCTATGTTCTTGGTGGAGTGTGTCTTACACAATTTAAATTAACGATACAAAGTGTGCCGCAAACAGTATATCTGATTATAATTGTAGGGTTATTCTTTTTATATGGGATAATCTTCCTGTTTATGTTATTCCAGTATCTTTGTAGAAAAGATCTCACCTGCCTTATGATATTAGGTATGGCGTTTCTTGGGAATAACATATTTTTCATCGAGACTATCTACATCGTTCAGGACTTGATTAATGATTATGCCTCAATCGATAAAAGAACTAACGATATAGCCATATTCTATTACTTTCGGCAGATTAGTTTCATTGCTCTGCTATTTGTTTCATTAAAATCTTATAAAGTATCCTCGACAGTTATTGAAACCAAAGAAAGAGAACCTTGCTATATCGTTCTGTCTTTTTTAATCATGCTTGTTATCGCGGTGGTGGCGCACGCTCTGGCCAGTTACAACCCTAATTTTACACTCGAGATCACAAGCCTGAAGCCTGATAATGTCACCGTGCACTGGCATATTGGGTACATTTATTCGCTTATTGTATCCTGGGGACTGGTCCTGTTGTATTTAATCATTAAAACCAGAACGCATAACATCTTGTGGAAAAGTATAGGGCTACTGTGTTGCTCAGCAATATTGACCAATGTACTACTTCTGAGCCTGGATGAATATAGCATGTATATTTGGTATGTAAGCCGGGGGATTGAGGTGATAAGTGCCCTGTGTATAATCTCAATACTGATGTACAACACCTTCATCATCTTAAAAAAAGAAACGGATTCAGCTATTAAAGACGCAATGACTAAAATATATAATCGTAAACTATTCTATAAGTCATTAAAATCATCATTAGCAAAAGGCACAGTATGTGTAATGGTTTTGGATATTGATAAATTCAAACGGATTAATGATACTTACGGTCATCAGGAAGGTGACAGAGTGATAATCAGCATTGTCGACATTGTCAATAAATCAATCAGAGATACGGATATTTTTGCCAGAGTAGGCGGTGAAGAATTTGCGATCCTTCTTAAGTGTAACGATAAAGATGAGGCAATTGTTGTTGCAGAGCGAATTAGGCGAAATGTAGAGAATGGTACGACAATACCAAATTCGTATGAGTTAAAAGAAAAAATGACGATAAGTATCGGTGTATATTGCAGTAAGATTGATGATGAATCAGCGGATAAAGTTGTTTCATACGCCGATGCCGCATTGTATGAAGCCAAAAATTCTGGCAGAAATAAGGTGTGTTACTATTATCATTAAGGTTGAAATATACGCCGTGTAAGATAAGTTTATTATTCCGAACCGGCGAATACAAATACACAAATCATCCCACGACCTCTGTACTCCGACGACGGCGCAGGCTATTCCACGAGTACAGGGCGTTAAACAGTACGACGCCCGCGGTCACACAGAAAACGGCACGAAAACCGTAGTTGGCGGATATCGCTGCCCCCATTAGAGGTCCTGTTACGTTACCGATATCGCGAAATGACTGGTTATAACTGAAAATACGTCCAGCTATTTGATTGGTCGAGTTGTAAACCAGCAGCGTTTGTACCGCCGGGAGCAGAGCGCCGTCGGCCGCACCCAATAAAAAGCGCAGAACACCAAGCTGCCAGGGCGTATGGACAAATGACATCGGAATAAGCAGTAACACAGAAACGATCAGCGCGACGATCAGGATCTTCTCCGGGCCAATTCGATCGCCTAATTTGCCAAGTTTCGGGGCGCTGATTAATGCCGCAACGCCGGGGACAGAGGCTATCATCCCACTGATAAATGCAATATTGCTGACGTTGCCAGCCAACTCTCGAACGTACAGGGTCAGTATTGGCGCGATAGAACCGGTGGCTACCTGAATGATCAAAGTGGTGATAAACAGGCTCAGCACCAGTTTGGGGTTCTTTAAAGAGGCCACGACTTCACGAATGTGCAGCATCTCTTTCTTGCTCACTGGCAGGAAACGCTCGCGGATAAAAAATAGCGTCAGGATGAAGCAGACCAGCAGCACGCTGGCGGTGATGAAAAATACCGGGCGTAATCCGTACTGATCCGCGAGGAGGCCGCCAGCTAGCGGCCCGAGCAGTGCGCCACTAACGCCACCGGTTGAAAGCGTTCCCAGTGCCCAGCCGCTTTTATTGCGTGGAACCTGGGTGGCGATCAGTGCATTCGCATTGGGGATGAATCCACCAAGCAGCCCTAACAAGGCGCGCAGGATTAAGAACTGCCAGATATTTTGCGCCAGTCCCATCAGCAGCATCACAATTGCCATGCCCAACGCGGAACGCAGCAGCATGATTTTTCGTCCTTTGCGATCGGCAAGACCACCCCAGAAAGGAGAGGCAATGGCTGAAAAGAGAAAGGTGATGCTGAAGACCAGGCCTGACCACATATTCAGGGCGCTATGACCCGTGACGCCGAGACTCTCGACGTAAAGAGGCAAAAAGGGCATGACCAGGCTAAATGCTGCTCCGGTTAAAAAACAACCTAACCAGGCAACGGTGAGGTTGCGTTTCCAGTTTATGGGGGCATCTGAGGGTGACATAGCGATCCGCAGTGTGATGCGCTGTTTGCGCTATCGATTGAATATAAGTAAGCAGGCTAATTATGCGCCTGGTTGATAGTTGCTGCAATGCGGATAGCAGTTAAACCTAAAACGGGTAGGGAGCGGGTTGCAGCCCACTGG
>NZ_SZWU01000076.1:20543-26343 GCF_005280935.1 Citrobacter sp. wls757
AAGGGGAGCCTTCAGGACGCGTCTTGAAGCGACGATGCAACCACATATACTGCTCTGGCGCCATCATGATGCATTGCTCAACAATTTTGTTCATCCACGCAGCTGTAGTCTCTGCGTCGTCCAACGGTGGTGAACATTCTGGAGGCAACATAATCAATTGATACCCTTTACCGTCAGGTTTGCGGCGGGGAACAAACGGTACCAGGCAGGCATTGGACATGCGTGAAAGCATCCAGGTCCCTGAGGTTGTTGCGGCTTGTTCAACGGCAAAAAGTGGTACAAACACGCTGGCGCGAGGGCCGTAATCATGATCCGGCGCGTACCAGACCACTTCGCCCTTTTTCAAGGCTTTAATCATCCCTTTCAGGTCTTTACGATCGAGCATTGATTTATTCGAGCGCATGCGGCCCCAGGTTTGTAGCCAGTCCAGCAGCGGATTGTCGTTAGGCCGATACACACCAATACCCGGCTCCTGCAAGCCAAACTGGCGCGCACCCAGTTCCAGAGTCAGAAAATGCAGACCCACTAACAGAATCCCGCGTTTTTGCGCCTGAACGTCACGGATATGTTCCATTCCGATCACTTCCGTCCAGCGCGAAATACGCTTATCGGACCAAAACCAGGCCATCCCGGTTTCCATTACGCCCATACCTACGGATTCGAAGTTCTTGACGACCATCTGCTGGCGTTCCTGCTCACTCATCTGCGGGAAGCACAGTTCCAGATTTCGGGAAACAATTTTTGCCCGACGTTTCATCAAACGTAGCGCTAGTCGACCTAACGCACAGCCCAACTTAAAGAGGATGGGGTAGGGTAACTGCACGATTAACCAAAGGATGCCAATACCCAGCCAGGTTAACCAATAACGTGGATGCAGTAACGCAGCCGAAAACTTGGGTAAATTCGTCATGTCTATCCTGTCTTCAAACGACCAATTCCCTGTATTGTCGCATTTTTTCGCGCGTATCAAAAATTTGTGACGGGAGAACGGTGATTAATTCCGCAATTGTTGTTGCGATTTTATCGTGAAGTATGAAATGTAGCGTAAAATGTGTGGATGTAAATTGGCGATGTTTGCTTTATTATGCCGCCGATTTTCATTTATTCCTTATTTGCAGGATACGTACACCATGCCAGTGTTACACAACCGCATTTCGAACGACGCCCTCAAAGCCAAAATGCTGGCCGAGACCGAGCCGCGCACGACGATCTCATTCTATAAATATTTCACCATTGCCAATCCTCAGCACACGCGTGATGCGCTGTACCAGATGTTCACCGCATTGAACGTCTTTGGGCGAGTATATCTTGCCCATGAAGGAATTAACGCGCAAATCAGCGTACCGCAAAGCAACGTCGAGGCATTTCGCCAGCAGCTCTATGCGTTTGATGCTGCATTGAAGGATTTACGTCTGAATATTGCGCTGGATGATGACGGTAAATCGTTCTGGGTACTGCGTATGAAAGTCCGCGAACGTATCGTGGCGGATGGTATTGACGATCCAGACTTTGACGCCAGCAACGTGGGTGACTACCTGAAGGCGGCTGAAGTGAACGCCATGTTGGACGATCCTGACGCGGTATTCATTGATATGCGCAACCACTATGAATATGAGGTGGGTCATTTCGAGAATGCGCTGGAGATACCGGCAGACACGTTCCGCGACCAGTTGCCGAAAGCGGTTGAAATGATGCAGGCGCATAAAGATAAAAAAATCGTGATGTACTGCACGGGTGGGATCCGCTGTGAGAAAGCCAGCGCCTGGATGAAACACAATGGATTTAGCAAAGTCTGGCACATTGAGGGCGGTATTATTGAATATGCCCGCAAGGCGCGTGAACAGGGGCTTCCGGTACGTTTTGTCGGTAAAAACTTTGTCTTTGATGAGCGTATGGGCGAAAGGATCTCTGAAGATGTTATCGCGCATTGCCATCAGTGCGGCACGGCGTGCGATAGCCATACTAATTGCAAAAATGATGGCTGCCATCTGTTGTTTATTCAGTGCCCGGCTTGTGCGCAGAAATATAAAGGCTGCTGTAGCGAGCTGTGTAGCGAAGAGAGTGAGTTGCCGGAAGAGGAACAACGGCGTCGTCGTGCGGGGCGTGAAAATGGCAATAAAATCTTCAATAAATCACGCGGTCACCTGAATACCAAACTGGGTATTCCAGACCCTGCGCAATAACATGATGCCGGATGAGGGGTAGTACCTCATCCGGTAATTCATGCGTTACTTCTGCTGAACACCTTCCACTGAGATGATCAAATCGACTTCCTGCGATGCAGGGCCGAGATCGGTGGTGATGTTGAAATCCTTCAGCTTAATCTTACCTTGCGCTTCAAAACCAGCGCGCGTACCGCCCCAGGGATCACCACCCTGACCGATGAGCTTCGCGTCCAGCGTAACCGGTTTGGTAACGCCGTTCAGGGTCAAATTACCGGTGATATCCAGGTCATTCCCCTCTTTTTTCACGCTGGTGGAGCTGAAGGTCGCCTGCGGGAATTTTGCCACGTTAAGGAAATCTGCACTGCGCAGATGCTTGTCGCGTTCGGCGTGATTAGTGTCAACGCTGTTGGTGTTGATGGTTACGTTAACCTTATCGGCTGCGGGATTTTTCTCATCAAAGGTAAACGTACCGTCGAAATCTTTGAAAGTGCCGTACAGCCAGCTGTAACCCAGATGCTGAATACGGAAATTAACAAAGGCATGCTGTCCTTCCTTGTCAATTTTGTAATCTGCCGCCACGGCCGACCCGGTGGTGAATAAAAGAGAAGCGAGTGTAAGTCCCAGCAGGTTTTTTTTCATTTTAAGCTCCATAGTCAGATGACGATTTTCCCAACATGCGATTGAGGGTATCGTCGTTATCAATAAAGTGATGTTTCAGGGCCATCAGTCCGTGTAGTAGGGATAAAATCACCACGGTCCACGCAAGCCACAGGTGCAAGCTACCGGCGAGGTCGGCCTGGGAACCCGCATTGGCCAGGGTGGCGGGAATGTCGAACCAGCCAAAGACGCTTATCGCTTTGCCATCTGCGGTGGAAATCAGATATCCGCTGATGACTATTGAAAAGAGCAGCAAATAAAGTACGAGGTGACCCATTGCAGCGGCGATACGGGTTAAACGGGAGTAGCTTGCCAACGCAGCAGGCGGAGGGGAGAACAACCGCCAGATAACGCGGATAACCAGTCCCATCATGAGTAGGATGCCGATGCTTTTATGCAGTTCGGGGGCCTGGTGATACCAGCCATCATAGTAGCTAAGCGTGACCATCCATAACCCCAACGCAAACATGCCATATACAGCAATCGCAACCAGCCAATGTAATGTGGCTGACACTACGCCATAGCGCTGTGGAGTATTATTGAATTGCATAAGCACACCGATTGATATTTCAGAAGTGAATGAAAATGGCGTGTAAAAGACATTAATGCAACTAATAAATAACAATAGTGATGATATTTATTTTTTGTTCAATAAAGTTGACTGATTGTTGATGTGATCATCAAGGGATTAGTGCGAAAATATGTGGCGGGGCTTAGTCTATGGGGTGTTGTGGTTTTTGTTATTATTCAGTTTATTGCAATGAAAATTAAGCTAATCTCAATTTTTGTCAATTAATGTCAGCGCGCAGGAATCAGAAAAACATAATATATATTACATCCATAATGGCCAGCAGTGACCATAAAATAATGTAGAGCATAAGATGCTCGCGAATATTATTAACCAGATAGTGAAAGATACGGCGCATTGACGTTATTCCTGTCATTAAAAATGGCCTCACCAACGAGGCCATTCATTTATTATCACTTAAAACGGCTTAGCCTGAAGGGGGTCAGGTCAAAGTCAGACGGTTTGTCCTGAGCGAAGTCTGCCGCAATCTCTCCCAGTACAGAGGCAAACTTAAAGCCATGTCCGCTCAGTCCGGTAATGATCAGCGTGTTGTCATGTTCCGGCAGAGTATCAATTATAAAGTCTTCATCTGGTGAATTATCGTAAGTGCAGGATGCGCCGTGCAGGCAACAGCCAATGCCAGGCAGAATTGTGCGCAGGAATGGGAAGGCTTCAGAACCGTCGCTGGCTACAGCGGCAAATGGCTTACGCTCTTCTGCAGAATGGATTACCTGTCCGCCATTGTGCTTACCAATTTTCAGCTCGTCGTTTTCAGCCGGGAAACCGTAGTATTGATCGCCATTTGGCAGCTCGCCGGTGAAAGCCGGGAAGTTATTCTTAACGCTGTAGCGCCCATCGGCCTGATACCAGGCGAACACTTTGCGCACCGGTTGTATCGGTAGTTCAGGGACTAAAGCCTGCACCCAGGTACCGGCGCTGATCACTGCTTTCTTCGCGTGGTAGTCACCGTCAACCGTTTCTACCGTGATGCCATCATCACCGTGATGAATTGCGCTGACCGGGCATTTAAACAGTTGCGCACAGCCTGCTTCTTCCGCCAGACGGATCCAGGTTTTAATTGCTAACTCACTGCGTAAAAAACCGGACTCCGCTTCAAACAGACCGATATAGTTGTCAGGTACGCGAATTTCCGGCCAGCGAGCCATGATGGCCGCTGCATCTAATTGTTCAACGTTAAGTTGCCACTGTTTTGCGCTTTGCGCTGCAGTTGCTAAGAAGGTTGACTCTGCCGGACCGAGGTTGATAACTCCGGAGCGAACAAAAATCGGTTCTTCATTATGGGTGGACAGTTCATCCCACAATGTTTGCGCACGTAGCACCAGCGGAACGTATTTTTCGCCTTCGCCATAAGCATGACGAATTAATCGAGTATCGCCGTGGTGGCTGCCCTGTTGATGTGGTGGCATATGCGCATCGATCATCAGAACCTTCAGACCGGCACGAGTGGCATAGTATCCAGCTGCGGCGCCTACCGAACCGCTGCCAATAATGATTAAGTCGTATTTCATCCGCTTCTCTCTGCAATCGCGATAGTAGAAGGGTAAATAACTGACCTGGAATATTCAACCTGGAAATAAGAAAGGCACCGCTCAGGTGCCTTTGATGGTTGGATGTATCAGGCTTAATGTCGCTGATACTCATTTACCTGGTAATCGCCAGATTCAATTTTGGCGATTCCTGCTTCTAATATCGAAATAAATTGCCTGGCAACATCAGTGGTTAACCAGAGCGTTTGACCAACTTCAGTCCCATCCGGGTCAGGGCGGTTCGGGGTTTGGTAGTGCAAACGCAGCATCAGCGCATCGTAGCTATCAACAGTGCTGATGTCCCATCCTACAAGCGGATGAGTCTGAATGACTTCATTATTCTTTTCCATCATGCCCCCTAATTCGTGTTACTAGACAACGGTTTTCGAGGTTCAATGCGTTTTTTTCTGAAGCAACTTCAGTATATCAATAAATAAGGGTATTCATTGAAAATTTAAAGAGGGAAGGGCATAAAATTTTTGTTTTCAGCGTTATCTGACTAAGAAACCGACATGTTATTCATTTTTTTTTAGTATGTTGCACAATTATTTTGTTGTTTTGGTTAAAAGATAATCGGTGGGTTAATATTAAATTAAATGCTCGTCAGAAGAAATGCGCGATTGATTACAAGATAGCGTGTATAAAAAAGCCGGGGCGACCCGGCAAACAAACATCACTGCATATCGTTATTTATTCGTTGATGAACCAGTCATCCGCGCTTTCCCAGGTTTCCTGTAGGATCTCGCTGATGCGTTCTTTGTCCTCTTTGGTCGCGCCAATAACCGACAGATTGTTTGCGCCAGCATAACGGACGGTAACGTTACCTTCGTTATCCGGAAAATGGTGCTGAATACGGCGGGAGA
>NZ_SZWU01000076.1:26400-45450 GCF_005280935.1 Citrobacter sp. wls757
GGCAGGTAAAGGTGAAGTTTTGGCAATAGTGACTTCAATACGCATAGTAGCCCCCTGTTGAATATGCTGTTTATTTATACAGTTATTCGAATCAATTGGCTACACTTTTTTTAGCTTTTTACTGACCAGCGTACCGTTTCGCCACCCAGGAAAGGCACCAGCGTATCGTCTTCCAACGCTATGCTCTCAGGAACCATGTGCTCCATGCGTTCCAGCTCAATAAAGGTCTCATTTACCGGCAAACCATAGAACTGTGGGCCGTTGAGTGAGCAGAAGGCTTCGAAATGGTCCAGCGCATTCATCTCTTCAAACACGGTGGCATAGCTGCCTAGTGCGGTCGGTGCATTAAAGCATCCAGCACAGCCACAGCTTGACTCTTTGCGATGACGTGCGTGCGGCGCTGAGTCGGTACCGAGGAAGGCGCGCGTAAACCCGCTGGCAACCAGTTCACGCAGCGCCTGTTGGTGGACGTTACGTTTGAGGATCGGCAGGCAGTACAGGTGAGGACGAATCCCGCCAACCAGCATGTGGTTGCGGTTAAACATCAGGTGCTGTGGCGTAATAGTCGCTGCCAGAAGCTCGTTACCGTCGCGCACGTATTCGGCAGCATCTTTGGTAGTGATATGCTCGAACACTACTTTCAGCGAGGTCAAACGCTGGCGCAGCGGTTCCATCACCGTTTCAATAAAGCGCGCTTCGCGATCGAAAATATCGATATCTGCATGCGTCACTTCGCCGTGCACCAGCAGCGGCATACCCAATTTTTCCATCCTCTCCAGCACCGGCATGATGGCGTCAATAGAGGTTACGCCATGCGTCGAGTTGGTGGTGGCATTGGCCGGATAGAGTTTTGCTGCGGTGAATACGCCTTCGTTAAATCCACGTTCCAGCTCGTTGGGATCCAGCGTATCCGTTAAGTAGCAGGTCATTAATGGTGTGAAGTCGTGTCCAGCAGGTACCGCGTCAAGAATGCGCTGGCGATAAGCGATAGCCGCGTCAACCGTGGTGACGGGCGGTGCCAGGTTCGGCATGACAATGGCGCGACCATAAATTTCACTGGTGTAGGGCACGACAGTTTTTAACATGTCGCCATCGCGAAAGTGAAGATGCCAGTCGTCTGGGCGGCGGATCTTTAAAACCTGGGATGGTGCAGTCATTAATATGCTCCGGCTGAGGATAGTCTTTTTTGCCGGAAACAAAGGATAAGCGGAAACGTTTTCGTTTGCACGAAAAAAAAGGGCGCATCGGCGCCCTCAGTTTTATTAGTCGGTGAACGGGATGATGATTTCCCCCGGTTTCACCTCAATTCCCTTCGCCAGTTTTTTCGCCAGAGCTTCACCCTGGCTACTGTCATCCTGCAGAATGTAGGCTGGCTGCTGGTTGAAATAGTTACGCAGCGACTGGTTTAAATAAGGCATCAGCGTTTGCAGTACCGACTGCATTTTTTCTGGTGTAACGGTCGCATCCACGACTTCCATCTCTTGCAGATAAATTGCGCCTTTCTCTTTGTTGAATACCGGTAAGGCTTTTAACTTCAGCTTCATGGTCGCTTTTTGGCTGCCAAACAGGGAATTCATGTCCAGGTTGGCATCACCGGTCAGCGTCACTTTATTGGGTTCTTCACGGCCAATCTGACTGGCGAGATTATTTAGTACGATGTGTGCTTCAGCAACGCCGGGCAAGCCGATATCTTTAGAAAAGTTATTATGCTTTGCCAGGGCCTGATTAATTTCTTGCTCGCTAACCGTGTATTGCGTGAGTTGATTACAACCAACCAACAGGCCGCTGACAATCAGTGCAGCGGCAAAAAAAAACTTTTTCATGGGGTTCCTCAACATGATGCATGTGGCGTAATCGTGACACAAAGCATCATCGAGTACCAGCGCCCCGGACGCCAGCAGAAAAAACTGAAAAGCGCCCGGAAGCAGGTTCGGCTATCAGGCGTCTGGCTCCAGCATGCCTCTCGTTGGGCGTTTGAGACTGAATTGCCAGCCCAGCGCCAGGAAGGTGATGAGGCCGATAATACCGAGCATCATCCAGGGCAACTCAGGCTGTGCCAGGGCCTTGCCCATGTCAAACAGCCAGCCGCCGCCGATATATCCAATTGCGCCACCGATAGCGAGCCCCAGTCGACTGAAGCCCATATAGCTTCCTCGGGCACGTGCATTCGCCAGTGAGGCGCTAAGGGTTTCACGCGCGGGTTCGGCGATGATCGAGCCAATATAGAACGTACAGATCAGGGTGAACAACTGCTGCAAATTCCCCACCAGACCGATCGGCATCATGCTCAGAGACATCACCAGCAGACCGGCCATCAGACGATGTTCAAGGCGAAAACGTTTTTCACTCCAGCGGGCAATTGGGTAGAGCAGCGTCAATGAGAGGCACGCCTCGATGGCATACATCCATTTCACGGCAGCCGGTGAACCTGCTATGTCGTTCACCATGATTGGCAGCATCAGCATCACCTGTACCGCCAGCATGTAATAGCCCGCCAGCGTCAGCACATAGGTGACAAAGCGCTTGTCATGCATCACGTGGCTCATCCCTTCACGCACTGGAATTTTCACCGTCGACAGCTTCCATGCCGGGAGCAGCCAGGCGTTAAACGCCGCGCACAGAACGAACAAAATTGCGCCGGTGGCACAGACAAGACGGAAATCGTATTGTAATAACCAACTGCCAAGCAACGCGCCAACCACGGCTCCGGCGCTATCCTGCATCATCAGAATAGAGAAAAAGCGCCCACGCTTTTCCGGGCGGATCAGTTTAACCACCAGCGCCGAGCGGGGTGGGTCGAATAGTGTACCGCCCAGTCCGGAGAGAAAGCAGGAAAACCACAGCAGCCACGGCTCATGGGCAATGCCCATGGTGGCGAACCCGGCAGCGCGCATCAGCATGCCGGTGACGATCATCGGTTTTGCACCGAAACGGTCCGCAATAGCACCGCCGAAAATACCAAACCCCTGCTGGATAAATTGACGTAATCCTAGTGCAATACCGACCATCACGGCGGCCCAGCCCATTTGGTCGACGAAACGAATTGAGATCAGCGGGAAAACGACGAAGAAACCCAGCACGACCAGCATATTATCGATGAGAAGGAAGTATTTACCCAGGTTCCTTGCCTGCGAGACTTGCGACATTTCCCCTCCAGGGAAAAACTCGTCACTCTGGATAGAGTTTAAAAGATAAGCACCTCCTATTCTGCGGTGTCGTCATCGCTTTTCCCACCCTTCGCGGGACAATATTTTTTTATCAAAAGTCCGTCTTGATAGAGAGTTTTCATCAAAATGTGTGAATAATTCAAAAAATGGCATTTTGCTCTTTTCACAGGGCGTATTCGCACAGGTATAGTAATGCGAATAGCGTATTGAAGACGTTACGGGAAGGAGTAGGTATAGAATGTTTGGCTATCGCAGTAACGTGCCAAAAGTGCGCTTAACCACCGACCGCCTGGTCGTGCGTTTAGTGCATGAGCGTGATGCCTGGCGTCTGGCAGATTATTACGCAGAAAATCGTCATTTCTTAAAACCCTGGGAACCTATTCGCGATGAAAGCCACTGCTATCCGTCCGGCTGGCAGGCACGTCTGAGCATGATCTCTGAGTTTCATAAACAGGGCACCGCCTATTATTTTGCGCTGCTCGATCCGGACGAAAAAGAAATTATCGGCGTTGCGAACTTTTCAAACGTGGTGCGGGGATCCTTCCATGCCTGTTATCTCGGCTACTCCATTGCGCAGAAATGGCAGGGGCAGGGGCTAATGTATGAAGCCTTAACCTCGGCCATCCGTTATATGCAGCGCACGCAGCATATTCACCGCATTATGGCGAACTACATGCCACATAATAAGCGTAGCGGTGACCTGCTGGCGCGACTGGGTTTTGAAAAAGAAGGGTATGCCAAAGACTACCTGCTGATTGACGGGCAGTGGCGCGATCACGTGCTGACGGCGTTGACCACATCAGAATGGACCCCCGGCCGCTAAGTTTCAGATGCAGCCATGATTAATGGAGAAGACGATGAAATACGAATTAACCGCCACCGAAGCGCGAGTGATTGGCTGTTTATTAGAAAAACAAGTGACCACGCCGGAACAGTACCCACTCTCCGTTAATGGAGTCGTAACAGCCTGCAATCAAAAAACGAATCGTGAACCGGTGATGAACCTGTCGGAATCGGACGTGCAGGAGCAGTTGGATAACCTGGTTAAGCGACATTTTCTGCGCACGGTGAGCGGTTTTGGCAATCGCGTCACGAAATATGAGCAGCGTTTCTGCAACTCTGAATTTGGCAATCTGAAGCTTAGTGCCGCAGAGGTGTCCATAATCACCACACTGCTGCTGCGGGGCGCTCAGACGCCTGGTGAACTGCGTAGCCGCGCATCCCGTATGTACGAATTCAGCGATATGGCCGAAGTGGAGTCGACGCTGGAAAATCTGGCGAACCGGGAAGATGGGCCTTATGTGATCCGCCTGGCGCGTGAGCCGGGCAAACGTGAAAGTCGCTATATGCACCTGTTTTGTGGTGAGGTTGATGAAGCCATTGCCGCGGCAGATGAACCCCCTGTAGCCTCCGGTGATCTGCAGGCGCGCGTGGAAGCGCTGGAAACGGAAGTCGCAGAGCTTAAGCAGCGACTTGATTCCTTGCTGGCGCACCTGGGAGACTAACGTGAAAAAATTACGTATCGGCGTAGTCGGCCTGGGCGGTATTGCGCAAAAGGCCTGGCTACCCGTGCTAGGCACCTCCGCGGACTGGACGCTGCAAGGCGCATTTTCACCTTCACGCGATAAAGCACAGCGTATCTGTGACACCTGGCGAATACCCTACGTGGATTCATTGAAGAATCTGGCGCAAACCTGCGACGCGGTGTTCGTCCATTCCAGTACCGCGACGCACTATGCGGTAGTTAGTGAATTGCTGAATGCCGGAGTTCACGTGTGTGTGGATAAACCGCTGGCGGAAAACCTGCACGAGGCTGAGCAACTGGTCGAGCTGGCCGCGCGGAAAAAACTCACGCTGATGGTCGGGTTTAACCGTCGATTTGCACCGCTGTACCAGGATCTCAAAACCCAGTTGGGCACCGCAGCGTCTGTACGTATGGATAAGCACCGTACGGATAGCGTTGGGCCGCACGATCTGCGCTTCACTCTGCTGGACGACTATCTGCACGTGGTCGATACCGCTTTGTGGCTGGCGGGAGGGCAGGCGCAGTTAAATAACGGCACGCTGCTGACCAATGAATCTGGTGCGATGCTCTACGCCGAGCATCATTTTTCTGTCGGTCAAATGCAGATAACGACCAGTATGCATCGCCGTGCCGGTAGCCAGCGCGAGAGCGTGCAGGCGGTGACGGACGGCGGCCTGATTGACGTCACTGATATGCGGGAATGGCGGGAGGAGCGTGGGCAAGGTGTTGTTCATAAGCCGATAGCGGGCTGGCAAACGACCTTAGAACAGCGTGGTTTTGCCGGATGTGCGCGTCATTTCATTGAGTGCGTGCAAAATCAGACGGTTCCCCAGACGGCAGGCGAGCAGGCGCTACTGGCCCAGCGTGTTGTTGAAAAGCTGTGGCGGGAGGCGATGGCTGAATAACCCCCTGTAACATCTGGCGGTAGTAATTCATTGTAATCCAGGTACTATATGCCCACTCAAAATAACACCTCTTTTCAACCATAGGCTGGTTTGTCGGCCTGATAAGGTGCCAGGGTGTCGCCATCAGGCACAGCAAAAGTGTCGGATGGCGGCGAGAATGCCTTATCCGACCTACGGGCAGGTTTGTCGGGGTTTTGCCTCAGAGTCTGGAATACAACATAGATGAATTTATTAAAGTCGCTGGCAGCCGTCAGCTCGATGACGATGTTTTCACGTGTGCTGGGTTTTGCGCGTGATGCGATTGTCGCCAGAATCTTTGGTGCAGGGATGGCGACAGATGCCTTTTTTGTGGCATTCAAACTTCCTAACCTGTTGCGCCGAATTTTTGCCGAAGGCGCATTTTCGCAGGCATTTGTGCCGATTCTTGCTGAGTACAAAAGCAAGCAGGGGGAAGATGCTACCCGCGTGTTTGTTGCCTACGTTTCCGGACTGCTGACGCTGGCGCTGGCCGTGGTGACGGTAGCCGGGATGTTGGCTGCGCCATGGGTGATATTAGTCACCGCGCCGGGATTTGCCGACACAGCGGATAAATTTGCGCTGACCACTCAACTGCTGCGGATCACTTTTCCCTATATTCTACTGATTTCACTGGCCTCACTGGTTGGTGCGATCCTTAATACCTGGAACCGCTTTTCCATTCCTGCGTTTGCCCCGACCTTTCTGAATATCAGCATGATCGGCTTCGCGCTATTTGCGGCACCCTATTTTAACCCGCCGGTGCTGGCGCTGGCGTGGGCCGTTACGGTTGGCGGCGTGCTACAGCTGATTTATCAGCTTCCGCACTTGAAGAAAATTGGCATGCTGGTGCTGCCGCGCGTGAACTTCCGTGATGCGGGGGCGATGCGTGTCGTCAAGCAAATGGGCCCGGCGATCCTTGGGGTATCGGTCAGCCAGATTTCACTGATCATCAATACGATTTTCGCCTCGTTTCTGGCCTCTGGCTCAGTTTCATGGATGTATTATGCCGACCGTCTGATGGAGTTTCCGTCCGGTGTTCTGGGCGTGGCGCTGGGGACTATCCTGCTGCCATCGCTGTCCAAAAGCTTTTCCAGCGGTAATCATGATGAATATTGTCGTCTGATGGACTGGGGCCTGCGCTTGTGTTTCCTGTTGGCATTACCGAGTGCCGTAGCGTTGGGTATTCTGGCCAAACCGCTGACGGTGTCTCTGTTCCAGTACGGTAAATTTACCGCCTTTGATGCCGCGATGACCCAGCGTGCGCTGGTGGCGTACTCGGTAGGTTTGATTGGCTTGATCGTGGTGAAAGTGTTGGCTCCGGGCTTTTACTCGCGCCAGGATATTAAAACGCCAGTGAAGATTGCCATTGTGACGCTGATTATGACCCAGGTGATGAACCTGGCGTTTATCGGGCCGTTAAAGCATGCCGGATTGTCGCTGTCGATTGGTCTGGCGGCATGTCTGAACGCTTCACTGCTGTACTGGCAACTGCGGAAACAGAAAATCTTTACCCCTCAACCGGGCTGGAGCTGGTTCCTGGCGCGTCTGGTGATTTCCGTGCTGGTGATGTCTGCGGTTCTGGTTGGCATGCTCTACATCATGCCGGATTGGTCGCAGGGAACGATGTTGTGGCGTCTGCTGCGTCTGATGGCGGTCGTGGTGGCAGGTATTGCCGCTTACTTCGCAGCACTCGCCGTACTGGGCTTTAAAGTAAAAGAGTTTGTGCGCCGGACGGCGTAATGGATCAATGCCGGATGGCGGCATAACGCCGTATCCGGCCTACAAAAGGCGTAGGCCTGATAAGCAAAACGTTATCAGGCTGACATCAAATAGAGAATTTTTTCCCGCCGCGGTGCGCAGCAGAGGTTTGACCGTTTGCGCCATACAACGCCGGTTCCTGGTGCGGTTTCAGCACTTGTATTGCTTGTTGATTACGCTCGATCTGCCCTTCCAGCAGCCAACCGTTGTGCTGGTTGAGGTCGCGTAAATGCTGTGTTTTCTTGGTGATAGTCTGCCAGCGTTCAGCAATCTCATCATTGGCGCTGCGCGTGGCGTCATGTTCCAGGCGGCGCTGCTGCTCAAGATAATCAAGGGTTGCCAGCAAGGAGCTTTTTTCTTCTGTAATACGCTGTAGCTGGCTGCCGTTGATATGCCCTGCGGAAAGCTGCTGCTGTTCAGCATCCATTACCGTTTTTAGGTCATTGAGAACGGTCGTCATCTGGTCAAGTATTTCTGACAAACGAGTCATACTTTATTTACTCTGTAGGTAGCTCTGCGCCTCGCGAATCAGCGAGTCGGCAATTTTTCCGGTATCCATTTTCAATTCACCGTTACGGATTGCGGTTTTCAGTGCTTCCACGCGTTCCATATTGATGTCATTGCTGCCGGGCTGCATCAGTTTGGCCTGGGCGTCGCTCAGCATGACGCTGGTGCTGGTGGTCGCGGTGGTTTTTTCCTTCCGCGCTTTTTGTACCGGCGCATCGCTGGTTTCACGCGGCTGAACGGTGCTTACTGGCTTCAATGGTGAGGTACGATCAATGCTCATTTTATTTTTCCTCATCGAGGGGTTACGCTATAGCGGCCCGCTGTAATCATTGGTTGTTTATCTATCGGCACACGCTAAAAAATCTTTAACCTATTATAGGTTAATAAGAATATTCCCATCAGAATCGACGACGCCGCTCACCACCTGGCCTGAAATCATCCGCACTCGCGCATTCTGTGCGACAGCGGCGTTGTTCAGCGCTTTACCTTCGGCATTGACCCGAAATCCATCTCCGTTGGCAATAACCAGTACGCGCTGACCGGCCTTGATCCGCCATGCCTGGCGCAACATCGAAAGCTGTATCGGTTGGCCCGGCACCAGATCGCGCAGGCTCACTGCATCTTGCACCTGACTCATATCCAGCACCGCGCGCGGCGGTAGTTGGTCCAGTCGACCACGTTTCAGCGTTACGCTGGCTGGGGTCAGGGTGCTACCTCGCGCTACGGATGCAGCGGCAACAACGTAGTTTCCCGTCGCCTGCACGTTCACTTGCAGATAACGTTTTTCGTTGGCACAGCGGGCCAGCACATTCACATTGCCCCACAGTTTTGCGCTACCTGACACGCTTAATGCCGGTTGTTCGCAGTTGGGCAATAAGTTTGGTGACGTTCGGATAGTGACTACCACCTCATCGCTAAATCCGGCCAGGCGCTGGGAAAACCATGCCGTTAGCTGCGAATTCAGGTCTTGTGCCAGCGTCATAGGGCTGAACAGCAGTGCTGCCACGACTATTCCACGTTTAAACGTTTGCATCAAAACCTCGCGCTTTTTCAGGTAGTGGCAGGATTTTACCTGTGTGACGCAGTCATCAACGCAACAAATAGCGACGCATTTTGCGTTTATTCCGGCGATAACGCGCGCGTAATGGGATTTAAGCTGTCGGCTGAATTTTGTCACTTGCGGAGGAGATATGCTCGATAAGCTCGACGCCGCCTTACGTTTTCAACAGGAAGCGCTGAATTTGCGCGCCCAACGCCAGGAAATATTGGCGGCCAACATTGCCAATGCCGACACGCCGGGGTATCAGGCGCGCGACCTGGATTTCGCCAGTGAATTAAAAAAAGTCATGGTGCGAGGACGGGAAGAAACCGGCGGCGTTTCGTTGACGCTGACCTCTGCACAACACATTCCGGCCCAGACCGTTTCTGCGCCGTCTACGGAGCTGCTCTACCGTATTCCTGACCAGCCATCTCTTGATGGCAACACGGTAGATATGGACCGGGAGCGCACGCAATTTGCAGACAACAGCCTCAAGTATCAAATGGGGCTGACCGCGCTGGGTGGACAAATCAAAGGCATGATGAACGTGCTGCAAGGAGGGAACTAATTCGTGGCGCTGTTAAATATTTTTGATATCGCAGGTTCTGCGCTGACGGCTCAGTCTAAACGCCTGAACGTCGCGGCCAGTAACATGGCGAATGCGGATAGCGTCAGCGGACCCGACGGTCAGCCGTATCGCGCGAAACAGGTTGTTTTTCAGGTAGATGCTGCGCCAGGCGCGGCAACCGGCGGCGTAAAAGTTGCTGACGTCATTGAAAGTCAGGCGCCGGATAAGCTGGTTTATGAACCCGGTAATCCGCTGGCCGATGCGAACGGCTACGTAAAAATGCCGAATGTGGACGTTGTTGGCGAGATGGTCAACACCATGTCTGCCTCACGTAGCTACCAGGCAAACGTCGAAGTGCTCAACACCGTGAAAAGCTTGATGCTTAAAACGCTGACGCTAGGCCAGTAAAGGAGGCGCACATGTCTATTGCTGTAAAAATGAATGACCCGAGCACGACGGGGGTTAATGCCGCCACGGGAAACAGCTCCCTGACGGGCAGCAACGCCGCTGACCTGCAAAGCAGCTTTCTTACGCTGCTGGTTGCACAACTGAAAAACCAGGACCCTACCAACCCGTTGCAAAACAACGAACTGACTACCCAGTTGGCGCAAATCAGTACCGTGAGCGGGATTGAGAAACTGAACACTACGCTGGGATCGATCTCCGGGCAGATCGACAATAGTCAGTCACTGCAGGCCAGTACGCTGATTGGCCACGGTGTCATGATCCCGGGTACGACCATTCTGACCGGTAAAGGGACAGAAGAAGGTGCCAAAACTACGACAACCCCATTTGGCGTTGAGCTGCAGCAACCGGCAGATAAGGTTACCGCAACCATTACCGATAAAGACGGCAAAGTGGTACGCACCATTGACATTGGTGGATTGAAAGCGGGCGTTCATACCTTTACCTGGGACGGCACCATGACCGATGGCACGGATGCACCAAGCGGTTCTTACAACGTGTCAATTGCTGCCAGTAATGGCGGAACGCAACTGGTGGCACAGCCGCTTCAGTTTGCGCTGGTGCAGGGCGTTATTCGCAGTAACGGCGGTAATACGCTGGATCTGGGCACTTATGGAACCACCACCCTCGACGAAGTACGGCAGATAATTTAAGCCTTCACACTTATCAGGAGTAAGTCATGGCCTTTTCTCAAGCGGTCAGCGGTCTGAACGCTGCAGCGACCAACCTCGATGTCATTGGTAACAACATTGCCAACTCCGCCACCTACGGTTTTAAATCTGGCACGGCATCTTTTGCCGATATGTTTGCCGGTTCGAAAGTCGGTTTGGGCGTTAAAGTTGCGGGTATTACTCAGGACTTTACCGACGGTACTACCACAAACACCGGACGTGGGCTGGATGTTGCTATCAGCCAGAACGGTTTTTTCCGTATGGTAGACAGCAACGGTTCCGTTTTCTATAGCCGTAACGGTCAGTTCAAGCTCGATGAAAACCGCAATATCGTTAACATGCAGGGGCTGCAGCTGACGGGCTATCCGGCTACCGGTACACCACCGACGGTTCAGCAGGGGGCGAACCCGGCACCGATCACTATCCCGAATACGCTGATGGCGGCTAAATCCACCACCACTGCGTCAATGCAGGTCAACCTGAACTCCACTGACAAGGTCCCTACCAAGACCCCGTTTAACCCAAGCGATGCGGACTCCTACAACAAAAAAGGCACCGTTACCGTTTTCGATAGCCAGGGTAACGCCCATGACATGAATATTTTTTATGTCAAAAATGCGCAGAGCAATACCTGGGAAGTTCACACTCAGGATGCTTCAACCGGCGATCCTGCAAAATCAGCCGGGTTTATGCGCTTTAACGAAAACGGTGTGTTTTTAGGGATTAGCGCCACGGCAGCCGAAGTACCACCGACGGCTCCAGCCGTCTGGCCAAAGGATATCAGAATCGATACAGGGCAGATTAACGGCGCAGATGTCGCTAATTTCTCCCTGAGCTTCCTGAACTCCATGCAGCAGAACACCGGTGCCAACAACATCGTTGCCACGAATCAGAACGGCTACAAGCCGGGCGATCTGGTGAGCTACCAGATTAACAATGACGGTACCGTGGTCGGTAACTACTCCAACGAACAGCAACAGGTTCTGGGGCAGATCGTGCTGGCAAACTTTGCCAACAACGAAGGTCTGGCGTCTCAGGGCGACAACGTCTGGGCGGCGACTCAGTCTTCCGGCGTGGCGCTGCTGGGTACCGCAGGCGAAGGTAACTTCGGCAAGCTGACCAACGGCGCGCTGGAAGCGTCAAACGTGGATTTGAGTAAAGAACTGGTGAATATGATTGTCGCCCAGCGTAACTATCAGTCGAACGCGCAGACCATCAAAACCCAGGATCAGATCCTCAACACGCTGGTCAACCTGCGCTAAGCGCCTGACGGGATGGCTTAATGGATCACGCAATTTATACCGCCATGGGCGCGGCCAGTCAGACGCTGAATCAACAGGCGGTGACGGCCAGCAACCTGGCAAACGCCTCCACGCCAGGGTTTCGTGCGCAGCTCAATGCACTGCGCGCGGTTCCTGTAGAAGGATTGTCTTTACCAACGCGTACGCTGGTGGTGGCCTCCACGCCGGGGGCCGATATGACGCCCGGTCAGATGGACTATACCTCCCGCCCGCTGGATGTGGCGCTGCAACAGGATGGCTGGTTGGCTGTGCAGACCGCGGACGGTAGCGAAGGATATACCCGTAACGGTGCTATTCAGGTGAGCCCAACGGGTGAACTGACTATTCAGGGACACCCGGTAATTGGCGAAGCCGGACCGATCGCCGTACCAGAAGGCTCGGAAGTCACCATTGCGGCGGACGGGACCATTTCTGCACTTAACCCTGGCGATCCGGCTAATACGGTCGCGCCAGTGGGGCGGTTGAAGCTGGTGAAGGCTACAGGGCTTGAAGTGCAACGTGGCGATGACGGTATGTTCCGTCTGACCCAGGCCGCACAGGCAACCCGTGGTGCGACGTTACAGGCTGACCCCAGCATCCGTGTGATGTCTGGCGTGCTGGAAGGCAGTAACGTTAAACCGGTTGCTGCGATGAGCGACATGATCGCCAACGCCCGCCGCTTTGAAATGCAGATGAAAATTATCAGTAGCGTGGATGATAACGCGGGCCGCGCCAACCAACTGCTGTCGATGAGTTAATACAGGACATTTTATGATCAGTTCATTATGGATCGCCAAAACCGGCCTGGATGCGCAGCAAACCAACATGGATGTGATTGCCAACAACCTGGCAAACGTCAGCACCAACGGATTTAAGCGCCAACGTGCCGTATTTGAAGATCTGTTGTACCAGACGATTCGTCAGCCTGGCGCACAGTCTTCTGAGCAGACCACACTGCCGTCTGGTTTGCAGATTGGTACCGGCGTACGTCCGGTTGCGACCGAGCGTTTACACAGCCAGGGTAACCTGTCGCAGACCAACAACAGTAAAGATGTGGCGATTAAAGGCCAGGGCTTTTTCCAGGTCATGTTGCCCGATGGTACGTCCGCTTATACCCGCGACGGTTCTTTCCAGGTGGATCAGAACGGTCAGTTGGTGACGGCGGGTGGTTTTCAGGTTCAGCCTGCCATCACCATTCCGGCTAACTCGCTCAGTATCACCATTGGACGTGACGGTATTGTCAGCGTGACCCAACAGGGGCAGGCGGCGCCTGTTCAGGTCGGGCAGCTTAACCTGACAACCTTCATGAACGATACCGGTCTGGAAAGCATTGGTGAGAATCTGTACACCGAAACGCAGTCATCCGGTGCGCCGAATGAGAGCACGCCAGGGCTGAACGGCGCGGGTCTGCTGTATCAGGGCTATGTTGAAACCTCTAACGTCAACGTGGCGGAAGAGCTGGTAAACATGATCCAGGTTCAGCGCGCTTACGAAATCAACAGTAAAGCGGTATCGACCACCGATCAGATGCTGCAAAAACTGACGCAACTCTAAAGTGGAGCCCGGTGGGGTGAAAACCTCACCGGCACACTGATTTTGAAGATGACCGCAATGCGAAAATACGCGCTTCACCCTTACCCAATTTTAGCCCTGCTGGTGGTTTCACTAACAGGATGTGCCTGGATCCCGGCCACGCCGCTCGTGCAGGGCGCAACGTCTGCCCAGCCAGTTCCCGGTCCAACGCCGGTGGCGAATGGCTCAATCTTCCAGTCGGCACAACCGATTAACTATGGTTATCAGCCACTCTTTGAAGATCGTCGTCCACGCAATATTGGCGATACGCTGACCATCGTATTGCAGGAAAACGTCAGCGCGAGCAAAAGCTCTTCGGCGAACGCCAGCCGCGACGGCAAGACAAACTTTGGCTTTGATACCGTACCGCGCTATCTGGAAGGATTGTTCGGTAACGAACGTGCCGACGTAGAAGCCTCCGGCGGCAACTCCTTTAACGGTAAAGGCGGCGCGAACGCCAGAAATACCTTCAGCGGTACGCTGACCGTAACGGTCGATCAGGTACTGGTGAATGGCAACTTACATGTCGTGGGTGAAAAACAGATCGCTATAAATCAGGGCACTGAATTCATCCGCTTCTCCGGGGTTGTTAACCCGCGCACCATCAGTGGCAGCAACTCCGTACCGTCAACCCAGGTTGCGGACGCGCGTATTGAGTACGTCGGTAACGGCTACATCAATGAAGCGCAGAATATGGGCTGGTTGCAGCGTTTCTTCCTTAACTTGTCGCCGATGTAAGCGAGGTACCCAGTGTTTAAATCTTTTGTTGGAATGGTACTGGTGCTGATAACCACCTTTGCGCATGCTGACCGTATTCGTGACCTGACAAGCGTTCAGGGCGTGCGGGAAAACTCGTTGATAGGTTATGGGCTGGTGGTGGGTCTGGATGGAACGGGTGACCAGACCACACAGACGCCGTTTACGACGCAAACGCTCAATAACATGCTTTCGCAGTTGGGGATAACCGTGCCAACTGGCACCAATATGCAGCTGAAAAACGTGGCGGCGGTGATGGTTACCGCGTCGTTTCCTGCATTCGGTCGTCAGGGACAAACCATCGACGTAGTGGTCTCCTCTATGGGGAATGCCAAAAGCCTGCGCGGCGGTACGCTGCTGATGACCCCGTTAAAAGGGGTCGATAGTCAGGTGTATGCCTTGGCTCAGGGGAATATTTTGGTGGGCGGTGCGGGCGCGGCTGCAGGTGGCAGTAGCGTACAGGTTAACCAGCTCAATGGTGGACGCATTACCAACGGCGCGATTATCGAACGTGAATTACCCAGCCAGTTCGGCGGTGGTAACACCATTAATCTGCAGCTTAATAATGAAGATTTCACGATGGCGCAGCAGATTACCGACACCATCAACCGCGCGCGTGGCTTTGGTAGCGCAACAGCATTGGATGCCCGAACCATTCAGGTGCGCGTGCCAAGCGGTAACAGCTCGCAGGTGCGTTTCCTCGCTGATATCCAGAATATTGAGGTGAATGTCACGCCGCAGGATGCGAAAGTGATTATCAACTCGCGCACCGGATCTGTCGTCATGAACCGCGAAGTGACGCTGGATAGCTGTGCTGTGGCACAAGGCAACTTGTCGATTACGGTAAACCGCCAGGCGAACGTCAGCCAGCCGGACACACCATTTGGCGGTGGACAAACCGTGGTGACGCCTCAAACCCAGATTGACCTGCGCCAGAGCGGTGGTTCGTTGCAAAGCGTGCGTTCCAGCGCCAACCTGAACAATGTGGTACGTGCGCTGAATGCGCTGGGGGCAACGCCGATGGATCTGATGTCCATTCTGCAATCGATGCAGAGCGCGGGTTGCTTACGCGCCAAACTGGAAATCATCTAATGATTGGTGACAGCAAACTGCTGACCAGCGCCGCCTGGGATGCGCAATCACTGAACGAACTGAAAGCGAAAGCGGGCCAGGACCCGGCGGCGAATATCCGTCCGGTCGCCCGTCAGGTTGAAGGGATGTTCGTGCAGATGATGCTGAAAAGCATGCGTGAAGCGCTGCCGAAAGATGGCGTGTTTAGCAGCGATTCAACGCGCTTGTATACCAGTATGTATGACCAACAAATTGCGCAGCAAATGACCGCAGGCAAAGGTCTGGGGCTGGCTGAAATGATGGTCAAGCAGATGACTGAAGGGCAAGCGCAACCTGCGGATGACGCGCCGCAGGTGCCGATGAAGTTTTCACTGGAAACGGTGACCAGCTATCAAAATCAGGCATTGACGCAACTGGTCCGCAAAGCCATCCCCCGGGCGACGGAAAGCAATGATGAGCCGCTGTCAGGTGACAGTAAAGACTTCCTCGCCCAGCTATCGCTGCCAGCTAAGCTGGCCAGCCAGCAAAGCGGGGTCCCGCATCATCTGATTCTGGCACAGGCGGCGCTGGAATCCGGATGGGGGCAGCGACAAATTCGCCGTGAGAACGGTGAACCGAGCTTTAACATTTTTGGTGTGAAGGCTTCAGGAAGCTGGAAAGGTCCAACCACTGAAATCACCACGACTGAATATGAGAACGGTGAGGCGAAAAAGGTGAAAGCCAGATTCCGTGTCTATAGCTCTTACCTTGAAGCGTTGTCGGATTATGTCGGTCTGATATCGCGTAACCCGCGCTATGCGGCAGTGACCGCTGCCGCGACCGCCGAGCAAGGGGCGCAGGCATTGCAAAATGCGGGTTACGCCACAGACCCTAACTATGCGCGAAAATTAACCAGCATGATCCAGCAGTTGAAATCGATGAGTGAAAAAGTGAGCAAAACCTACAGCACGAACATCGATAATCTCTTTTAAATAGCTCAAGTCTACCGACCTGCTGCCGATAATAACGAGTATTGAAGGATTACAAGGAACCTCCATGTCCAGCTTGATTAATAACGCGATGAGTGGACTCAGCGCAGCGCAGGCCGCGTTGAATACTGCCAGTAACAACATCTCCAGCTATAACGTTGCCGGATATACCCGACAGACGACAATTATGGCGCAAGCGAACAGCACGCTGGGTGCGGGGGGCTGGGTAGGCAATGGTGTCTATGTTTCTGGTGTACAACGTGAATATGACTCCTTTATCACTAACCAGTTGCGAGCAGCGCAGAACCAGAGCAGCGGTCTGACGACACGTTATGAGCAAATGTCAAAAATCGACAATCTGCTCTCCAGCAAAACCAGTTCTATTTCGACCTCCATGCAGGACTTTTTTACCAGCCTGCAAACGCTGGTCAGCAACGCCGAAGATCCGGCGGCACGCCAGGCGCTAATCGGTAAAGCTGATGGGTTGGTGAATCAGTTTAAAACGACCGACCAGTATCTGCGCGATCAGGATAAGCAGGTCAACACCGCGATTAAAGCCAGCGTTGATCAGATCAACAACTATTCGAAACAAATTGCCAGCCTCAACGACCAGATTTCTCGTATGACAGGCGTCGGCGCAGGTGCGTCTCCTAACGACCTGCTTGACCAGCGCGATCAGCTGGTCAGTGAATTGAATCAGATTGTCGGTGTTGAAGTCAGCGTTCAGGATGGTGGCACTTACAACCTGACCATGGCCAACGGCTATTCGCTGGTGCAGGGCAGCAATGCACGTCAACTGGCGGCAGTGCCTTCCAGCGATGATCCTAATCGTACAACCGTGGCCTACGTTGATGGCGTTGCCGGAGCTGTTGAAATTCCAGAGAAACTGCTGAATACCGGTTCACTGGGCGGACTGCTCACCTTCCGTTCTCAGGAACTGGATCAGACGCGTAATACCCTCGGCCAACTGGCGCTTGCATTTGCCAGTGCATTTAACGCCCAGCATAAAGAAGGTTTTGATGCCAACGGCGATCAGGGTAAGGATTTCTTTGCTATCGGCAGCCCGGAAGTCTTCAACAACGCGAAAAATACGGGCACAGGATCGTTAAGCGCTAAGATCACTGACAGCTCCGCTGTGCAGGCGACAGATTATAAAATCGTTTTTGATGGGACGGACTGGCAGGTTACTCGCCTGGCGGATAATACCAGCTTCAAAGCCACCGTTACCGGTGGAAAAATGTCCTTTGACGGGATGGAAATCACCGTTAATGCTGGCGCGAAAGCTAATGACAGTTTTACTGTAAAACCCGTGAGTAACGCTATCGTTGATATGAAAGTTATGGTGACCGATGAGTCGAAAATCGCCATGGCTCAAGTGTCTAAAAATGATACGGACCCCACCATCGATAAAGGCAAGAGCGACAACCGTAACGGTCAGAAACTGTTAGATCTGCAAACCAAAGCGACTGTCGGTAATAAGACCTTCAACGATGCATATGCCACGCTGGTAAGCGATGTCGGGAACAAAACCGCTACGCTGAAAACCAGCGCCACCACCCAGAACAACGTGGTGACACAGCTTTACCGGCAGCAACAGTCTATTTCCGGCGTTAACCTCGACGAAGAGTACGGTAATTTACAGCGTTTTCAGCAGTATTACCTGGCTAACGCGCAAGTGCTGCAGACCGCGAATGCGTTGTTTGATGCACTGATTAATATCCGCTAAGGGAGAGGGACACAATGCGTATCAGCACCCAGATGATGTACCAGCAGAATATGCGTGGCATCACTAACTCTCAGGCTGAATGGATGAAGTTCGGCGAGCAGATGTCAACAGGCAAACGCGTGATCAACCCATCAGACGATCCGATTGCCGCCTCGCAGGCCGTGGTACTTTCTCAGGCTCAGGCGCAGAACAGCCAATATACGCTGGCACGCTCATTCGCGACGCAAAAGGTGTCGCTGGAAGAGAATGTTCTGAGCCAGGTGACGACGGCAATTCAGGCTGCACAGGAAAAAATCGTTTATGCCGGGAACGGAACGTTAAGTGATGATGACCGTGCATCGCTGGCCACCGACCTACAGGGGATCCGCGATCAGCTGATGAACCTGGCAAATAGTACCGACGGTAATGGTCGCTATATTTTCGGTGGATATAAAACAGAATCTGCACCGTTTGCCCAGGCAGATGGCGCTTACAGCGGTGGTACAACAAACGTTACCCAACAGGTCGATGCCTCCCGAACCATGGTGATTGGTCATACTGGCGATAAAGTATTCGCCAACCTGACCAGCAACGCTGTACCGGAACCTGGTGGCGGCACTCAGGAAAAGAACCTGTTTAAAATGCTGGATAGCGCGATTGCAGAGCTTAAAATCCCGATTGCGGGTGATGATGTGGCAAAAGACAAAGCCGCTGCTGCCATTGATAAAACCAGCCGTGGCCTGAAAAACTCGTTGAATAACGTCCTGTCTGTTCGTGCAGAATTAGGTACGCAGCTGAGTGAATTAAGCTCGCTGGATTCACTGGGTGCCGATCGTGCATTAGGCCAAACTCAGCAGATGAGTAATCTGGTGGATGTCGACTGGAACGCCGCGATCTCGTCTTATGTCATGCAGCAGGCTGCGCTACAGGCATCCTATAAAGCGTTCACCGATATGCAGGGAATGTCGTTGTTCCAGCTCAATCGTTAACGCCTCGTTTTGAAACATATCTTGAAACTGGGTATGTTTGTCTGCCCGCTCCTTTAACACCCCGGAGCGGGCATTTTTTTAGGCAA
>NZ_SZWU01000076.1:45483-113243 GCF_005280935.1 Citrobacter sp. wls757
CGACGTCTTACTAAGCGACGGGTTCCCCGTCAGTCTTATGACCAACGCAATTGCACTGCTGAAGGTAGCCAACGCAACGACACCTTCCCAATTGGCCAGGGCGTAGACCTGACTTCCGAGAACCGAACCCAGCGCCATACCGATAAACACCATCGTAAACAGCAGAGCGTTCAATCGTCCTCGTGCCAGAGGCTCCAGGCTATAGACCAGATTCTGGTGAGCAACCAGGCTGGATTGCAATCCGAGATCAAAACCTACCGCCGAAAGGGCGATGAGCAGCCACTGCCCCTGAACGGGCAGGGCGGGTAACAAAAACATCAGTGCGAAAGATACCGTTACCAGCAAAGCACCCAATTGCGTCACTTTTGCCGCACCCACTTTATCGGCAAGATGGCCCGCCATCGGTGCGGCAAGCGCTCCGGCTGCTCCCGCGATACCAAAAGCACCCGCTATAGCGCTACCCATGTGGTAATGCTCAGATAACATCACCGCCAGCGTAGACCAGAAGGCGCTAAAAGCAATGGACAGAAAGCCTTGTGCCAGTGCTGCGCGGCGCAAGGTGGAATATCGTTGCCAAAGTTGCGCCATTGAGAGCATTAATGATGGATAGCTCAACGTGGAATGGACCGTAAAGCGAGGCAGTACTTTCCACATAATCGCGGTAATTACGGCAATGCTGACGGCAGCGAGTTGGTACATCTCGCGCCAGCCAAACGCTTCGCCCACCAGCCCACTGACGGTACGTGAGAGTAAAATCCCCAGCAGAAGGCCCGTCATCACGGTGCCCACCGTTTTTCCCTGCTTGCCTTCGGGCGCCAGTATTGCCGCCGCAGGCACAATATCTTGTGCCATGGTTGCCGCCATCCCCATCAGCAGGCTCACCAGTAATAGCGAATGCAACTGACCGGTAAAGCTACAGGCCAGCAGCAGCGCGGCAAGAGAGATGCTTTTCAGCAGGATTAATGTCCGGCGGTCATAACGATCGCCTAATGGCAATAAAAACAATATACCTAACGCATATCCCGCCTGGGTCAGCGTCGGGACCAACCCCATACCGGTGAGACTTAAGGCCAGATCCTGACCCATTAAAGGCAGAAGAGGCTGGGCGTAGTAGATAGCGGCCACGCTGAATCCGGCGCCCATTGCCAGAACAAAAATGACCCAACGGGAAAGTGCGGTATGTGTGTTCACAAATGATTCCTCAATCACAAGATGTGCGGCTATTTTTATCCTTCAGCGAGTGGCGCGGTAGCGAGCGCAGTGGTAAAACAGTTATACGTCAGACGTATGATGAAACTGAAAATGATAAAAAATGAGCGTATAGACAGGGTGGAGCTGATGCGTACGTTTGTACGTATTGTCGAAGCAGGATCGCTTTCGGCAGCGGCAAAACAGATAGGGACGACGCAGGCGACCGTTAGCCGACGGCTGCAATCGCTGGAAACGCTGCTGGGTGTGAAACTGCTTATGCGTACCACGCATGCGATGAAATTGACCGACGATGGTGAAAGAGGCTATCAGCATGCTAAGAAGATTATTGATGCCTGGCTGGCGCTGGAAGATGGACTTAATGTCACAGAAGATGAACCGGTGGGGACGTTGCGAGTCCGCGCACCGCATGCGTTCGGGCAACAACAACTACTTGAGCCGCTTTTGCAGTTTCTTTCGCGCTATCCCCAGTTGGCAGTAGAGTGGATGCTCAACGATAAAACCGTTGATTTTCTGAGCGATAATATTGATTGTGCGATCAGGGTTGGTGCTGAGGTGGATCCGGCCACGGTTTCCGTCTTACTGGCTGAAGTTCCCCGTAGTATGGTGGTGAGTCCAGGACTGCTGGAGCAATATGGCGAGCTTTCTCATCCTGAGCAGTTATCAGCGCTGCCCTGGATTGCCGTGAACACGTTTTATCAGCATAGCGTTTCGTTGTTGCACCAATTGCTTAATGAGCCAGTCACGCTGAATATTTCACCCAGATTAAGCACAGACAGTATTTATGTCGCAAGAAATGCTGCGCTGGCGGGGTTGGGAGTGACAATTGTTTCAAGCTGGATGGTGGCGGAGGATATTGCCAATGGACGTCTGGTTGCGTTGCTACCTGAGTGGCATGCGGCGCCGTTGCCTGTACATTTGGTTTATCCGTGGGCGCGTTACTATCCGACCCGCTTACGCAAGTTTCTGGCCCTAATGAAGGATGTTATGCCGCAGCTGACGGGGATGAAAGGTGTAGATCAGATATAAAAAAGCCGACCCGAGGGCCGGCTTTGATATTGATTATGGCTTACTCAACAGGCTGTGGACGTGTTGCTGGCGCAGTCGCTTGATGCGTTGCGCTGTGTCCACCTGCGGCACCTTTGCCTTCAAAGGCGAATGCCGGACGCTGCCAGTCGCTATGACGCGGCGCTTCTGGCACATATTCCGGTGCCGGAGCGCGGGTCATTGGCGCGGTTGCATGGCTGTGCAGGTGTTCAGCATCAGCGCTGGCTGCGACAACTTCAGCCTTAACGACTTCAGTTTCGACGACAGGCGCGGCAACAACGTCTTTCGGCGCTGCAACTTCTTCAACAACTGGCGCTGTTTCCACAACCTCAGTAATCTCTTCAACCACTTCTGGCTGGGGAATAACAACCTCTGCAGGCTCTTCGGCAACCGGTGCAGTCACAACGTCAGCCACAGGTTCGGCTTCAGCGGTGATTTCTTCTGCTACGGGCGCATCAGATGCAGCGATAATTTGCGGTTGTTCCTCGACCGGGGTCTCAATCACTTCCGGATGCGTGGTTTCAACCTGTGTGGTTTCAACAACGGCGGCCTGAGGCTCAGCTACGACAACCTCTGGTTGCACGGCTTCAACCGGCGCAGGGGTATCCACAATGTGTTCAACGGCAGCGGCAGCAACCTGAGGCTCTACGGCGACAGGTGCAGCTTGCTGCTGGACCATTTCCTGTTCGCGCTGTTCTTCAACCTGCTGATCCTGAGGACGTGCAACAGGGTAGCGGATCCAAACCTTACCGGACGCTAATTCAGGAGATGCGCAGGCGACCGTTAACGGCATTGGCGACTGAACCGGATAACGCTCGTCACGGTAACGACGACGACGCTGTCCACTGACGCGCAGATGGCGAGGAGAGCGGCGAGAACGACGCGGCATACCGTTGGAGTCACGAGCTTCGCTGTTGTCTTCCTGCTCAGTCGCAACGACGGCTGGCAGATCAACTTTCGCCAGTTCGGTGCGCTGTGCCGGTACCGGCTGTTCTGTTGGTTGAGCAACAGCAGTTTCAGCGATTGCAGCAACAGTAGCCACTTCGGCTTCAACCGCCGGACTGTCTGTGAAACGCACTTTCTGAGTCAACTGACGCTGTTTGCGGCGGGTTTGAGGCTGACGTACGCGCTCTTCCTGCTCGGTATCCTGCACAGGTTGTTCTGCCTGGTTCAGCTCTTTAACTTCCTGCTGAGCCTGACGCTTGTCATCGTTACGACGGCGGTTACGTTCGCGACGCGGCGCCTGCTGTTCATCACCGGATTTCGCTTTGTCTACAACATCAGTGGTTTGCTGGCGGTTATCGCGAGCTTCCGCATTTTGCTGCTGGGACTGACGACGGTTACGGCGGTTATCTTCACGGTTTTCGCCGTTTTCTGAACGTTCGCTACGGTTGTCACGGTCACCGCGATTATCACGGTTATCACGACGATCGTTACGGTCGCGACGATTGTTCTGACGCGGTTTACGACGATCCTGCTGGCGTTCGGTTTTCTCTTCAGCTTTCGGCGCAGGTTGTTCAACCGGTTTCACTTCTTCGCTACCACCGAAGATGGACTTCAGTGCGCCAAAGAAACGGCTAATCAAACCGGGCTGTGCGGCAACGGCTGCGGTTGCTGCTGCAGCTTTAGGCGCGGCGGCTTTCGCGGCAGGTTCCTGCAGAGCAGGGGCTGGCGGAACGTCAGGCATGGCGAAGGTGGCCAGCGCCGGTTGCTCAGGCTGTTTACGCTCGACGTACTCTTCTTCCGTCGGCAATGCCATTGCCTCTTCATGCAGTTTCGGCAGCAGGTAGCTCAGGGTCGGTGTTTCTTCCCCTTTGCGTACGCGCAGCACAGAATAGTGCGGGGTTTCCATCTGATCGTTTGGCACGATCACACAGCGCACGCCATTCTGACGCGTTTCGATAGCATTAACCGCGGTACGTTTTTCGTTAAGCAGGTAAGAGGCGATTGGCACAGGAACAATAGCGTGAACTTCTTGCGTATTTTCTTTCAGTGCTTCTTCTTCGATCAGACGCAGAATAGACAGCGACAGTGATTCGTTATCACGTACGGTACCGGTGCCGGAGCAGCGCGGGCACACGTGATGGCTGGATTCACCCAGAGACGGGCTCAGACGCTGACGAGACATCTCCAGCAGACCGAAGCGAGAAATATGGCTGATCTGAATACGCGCTCTGTCCTGGCGTACGGCCTCGCGCAGACGGTTTTCAACCGCGCGCTGGTGGCGAACCGGCGTCATATCAATGAAGTCGATTACAATCAGACCGCCGAGGTCGCGAAGACGCAGCTGACGGGCAATTTCATCGGCTGCTTCAAGGTTAGTGTTGAACGCTGTTTCTTCGATGTCGCCGCCGCGAGTTGCGCGTGCGGAGTTGATATCGATAGCGGTCAGTGCCTCTGTGCTGTCAATAACGATTGAGCCGCCGGACGGCAGACGTACTTCGCGCTGGAATGCGGACTCAATCTGAGACTCGATCTGATAGTGGCTGAACAGCGGGATTTCGCCGGTGTACAGTTTGATTTTGCTGCTGAAATCCGGACGACCCAGTGCGGCGATGTGCTGACGCGCCATCTCCATCACTTTCGGGTTATCGATAAGGATTTCGCCGATGTCCTGACGTAAGTAGTCTCGGAAAGCGCGAACGATAACGTTGCTTTCCTGGTGGATCAGGAACGGAGCAGGGCGGCTGTCAGCGGCTTTTTGAATCGCTTCCCAGTGCTTTAGGCGGAAGCTCAGGTCCCACTGCAGCGCTTCGGCGGATTTGCCGACCCCTGCGGTACGCACGATAAGCCCCATGCCATCAGGCAGTTCCAGGCTTGCCAGCGCTTCTTTTAATTCGGTACGGTCGTCGCCTTCAATGCGGCGGGAGATACCGCCCGCGCGCGGGTTGTTCGGCATCAGAACCAGATAACTACCCGCCAGGCTGATAAAGGTAGTCAGCGCAGCGCCTTTATTGCCGCGTTCTTCTTTATCGATCTGAACGATGACTTCCTGACCTTCGCGCAACACGTCTTTAATGTTGGGACGACCATGGGAGTTGTAGTTAGCGGGGAAGTATTCGCGGGCAATTTCTTTTAACGGGAGGAAACCGTGACGTTCAGCGCCGTAATCAACAAAAGCAGCTTCCAGACTCGGTTCAATACGGGTAATTTTGCCTTTATAGATGTTGGCTTTTTTCTGTTCGTGTCCAGGACTTTCGATATCCAGATCGTACAGACGTTGCCCATCTACAAGGGCGACACGCAACTCTTCCTGCTGAGTTGCGTTAATTAACATTCTTTTCATCGTAACTTACTCATTATTCTTACATTGACGACTAAGCTGCGGGCAGAGTAATGCCTTTCCGGGTGTGAACCGATGGCCTCGTGTCTATTCGCGTCGCCAACCTCACGGTTATCGTCAGCTCAAAGAGGCGCAGAGTGTCGGTTGCCTGTATTTCATACGGAAACACAGCGCAATTATCAGGGGAACAGTCTGGGTGTTACTCTCCAGAAAAGCTTCCATATTACCGGTAAGGACTGCAACCCGCAGCCCGCTAACTGCCTGAAAGATCAATACGTCTTACGCCATTGCTGCGTTGATGATCGGTCGGGCAAAATTGGGTCATTCCGGAAAAGTTCTTGTTTTAACAAGATTCAACACGGAAACAACCTCATTATTCCACTGCTAACCTTGTTATAGCAAGATGACTTTTGCCATTTATCACCCGGTTACTCACAGTTTTTTCACTTCCGCGTAGTGATTGCTTTAATAACCACCAAATCGGCTATGTCAAACTTAAGTAATAAGGTATAGCAGTTAATATAAGCATAGAAAAATGTGTGGCGCGAATCTTGATGGCTATTTAAAATCGGCCCCCATGAAAACAGAGACTCCAGCCGTAAAAACAGTTGCCATTACTGCCGACGAAGCAGGGCAACGCATCGATAACTTTTTGCGCACCCAGCTTAAGGGCGTGCCGAAAAGTATGATTTATCGCATTTTGCGTAAAGGCGAAGTGCGGGTGAATAAAAAACGCATTAAACCCGAGTACAAACTCGAAGACGGGGATATTGTGCGTATTCCACCTGTGCGGGTCGCTGAACGTGAAGAAGAGGCCATTTCACCGAACCTGCAAAAGGTCGCGGCGCTGACCGACGTCATTTTATATGAAGATGACCACATTCTGGTGCTTAACAAACCTTCAGGTACGGCCGTACATGGCGGAAGCGGGTTAAGCTTTGGCGTCATTGAAGGATTACGTGCGTTGCGACCTGAAGCGCGTTTCCTTGAACTGGTGCATCGCCTCGACCGGGATACCTCCGGCGTTTTGCTGGTGGCTAAAAAGCGCTCAGCCTTGCGTTCATTGCATGAACAACTGCGTGAAAAAGGCATGCAGAAAGACTATCTCGCGCTGGTTCGAGGCCAATGGCAGTCGCATGTCAAAACCGTGCAGGCGCCGCTGTTAAAGAACATTCTGCAAAGCGGCGAGCGTATCGTGCGGGTGAACCAGGAAGGCAAACCGTCAGAAACACGTTTTAAAGTGGAAGAGCGCTATGCGTTTGCCACGCTTGTGCGCTGTAGCCCGGTGACCGGACGTACGCACCAGATTCGTGTGCATACCCAGTATGCCGGTCATCCAATTGCTTTTGACGATCGCTACGGTGACCGTGAGTTCGATAAGCAACTGGCGGATACGGGGTTGAATCGACTTTTCCTGCACGCCGCAGCGTTGAAATTTACCCATCCGGGAACGGGTGAAGTGATGCGTATTGAGGCGCCGATGGATAAGCAATTGAAGCGCTGCCTTGAGGTTTTACGCAGTAAAGCCTGATGCGCGTTGCTTATCAGGCCTACAATCGTGTGATGCACCGTAGGCCTGATAAGACGCATCGCGTCGCCATCAGGCAGATCAATCAGGCATTCAACGGGTTCATCTCTTCCCGCCGCAGCATTTGACACAACGCGATAAGCGGCAAACCGATCAGGGTATTTGGGTCACGACCCTCCAGGCGTTCAAAGAGTGCAATACCTAACCCTTCACTTTTGAAACTACCTGCACAATGGAGCGGGCGCTCTTTACGCAGATAATCATCAATTTCCGCCTCGCTTAAATGACGGAAATGGACGTCAAAAGGTTCTACTTCAGTTTGTAAATGTCCGGTCGCAGAATTATACAGCGCCAGTCCGGTGTAAAACGTCACAATATTGCCACGGGCTTTGAGTAATTGTTGGCGCGCATTTTCTTCAGTTAATGGTTTGCCGGTTATTTCACCATCAAGAACACAAATTTGATCGGAGCCAATAATCAGATGCGATGGGTAACGGTGGGCGAGAGATTGCGCTTTTTTCTGCGCCAGTCGCAAGACTAAATGGCGTGGTGCTTCGCCGGGCAACGGCGTTTCATCAACCTCTGGCGCAGCGCATTCAAACGGGATTGCCAGTTTTTCGAGTAAAGCGCGACGCCAGGGGGAGGTAGAAGCAAGAATAAGTTGAGGCATATTTTTTCCCTCGCATATAGCGTATTGATGAGAGCCATTTTAAACTATGGACTTCGACCTACAAGCTGGCTGTAGTGGCTTGTCTTGAGCGATTTTAAGTCGATGACCCGCAATGTGTGCGAATTATTGGCAAAAGGCAACCACAGGCTGCCTTTTTCTTTGACTATATGACGTTACAAAGTTAATATGCGCGCCCTATGCAAAAGGTAAAATTACCCCTGACTCTTGATCCGGTTCGTACGGCTCAAAAACGCCTCGATTATGAAGGTATCTATACTTCTGATCTGGTTGAGCGCGTCGCCGATTCTGTAGTCAGTGTGGACAGTGATGTGGAATGCTCCATGTCGTTCGCTATCGATAACCAGCGTCTCGCCGTTATAACCGGTGATGCGAAGGTATCGGTTACGCTCGAGTGTCAGCGTTGCGGGAAACCGTTCCCACTTCATGTTCACACAACATATTGTTTTAGTCCTGTCCGTTCTGACGAGCAGGCTGAAGCACTCCCGGAAGCGTATGAGCCGATTGAGGTTAACGAATTCGGTGAAATCGATCTGCTTGCAATGGTTGAAGATGAGATTATCCTCTCCTTGCCGGTAGTTCCGGTGCATGATTCTGAACACTGTGAAGTGTCCGAGGCGGACATGGTCTTTGGCGAATTGCCTGATGAAGCGCAAAAGCCAAACCCATTTGCCGTATTAGCCAGCTTAAAGCGTAAGTAATTGAGGAGTAAGGTCCATGGCCGTACAACAGAATAAACCAACCCGTTCCAAACGTGGCATGCGTCGTTCTCATGACGCTCTGACCGCAGTCACCAGCTTGTCTGTAGACAAAACTTCTGGTGAACAACACCTGCGTCACCACATCACTGCCGACGGTTTCTACCGTGGCCGTAAGGTAATCGCTAAGTAATCACGCATGACTCAATGGCTTTCCCACTTCTGGTGAGAAAGACAAAGAGTGAACGCGTGATGAAGCTTAGTGAGGCTTTCCCCGGGTAACTGGGGAAACACCTAACCGGGCAGCGACGATACCTTGACACGTCTAACCCTGGCGTTAGATGTCATGGGGGGAGATTTTGGCCCTACCGTGACAGTGCCTGCAGCATTGCAGGCACTGAATTCTAATTCGCAACTCACACTTCTTTTAGTCGGGGATCCCGATACAATCACGCCATTACTTGCCAAAGCTGACTTCGAACAACGTTCGCGTCTGCAGATTATCCCTGCTCAGTCAGTTATTGCCAGTGATGCCCGGCCCTCGCAAGCTATTCGCGCCAGTCGTGGAAGCTCAATGCGTGTTGCCCTGGAGCTCGTGAAAGAAGGTCAGGCACAAGCTTGTGTCAGCGCCGGTAATACGGGCGCACTCATGGGACTTGCGAAGTTATTGCTCAAACCTCTTGAGGGGATTGAGCGTCCTGCGTTGGTGACGGTGTTACCCCATCAGCAAAAGGGCAAAACGGTGGTGCTGGATTTGGGCGCCAACGTAGATTGTGATAGCACGATGTTGGTGCAATTTGCCGTCATGGGTTCCGTGCTGGCAGAAGAGGTTGTTGGCATTGCCAATCCTCGCGTAGCGTTACTCAACATCGGCGAAGAAGAAACGAAAGGTCTCGACAGTATTCGAGATGCTTCAGCTGTGCTAAAAACAATCCCTTCCATTAATTATATCGGCTATCTTGAAGCCAATGAGTTACTGACTGGCAAAACCGATGTGTTGGTCTGTGACGGTTTTACAGGTAATGTCACATTAAAGACGATGGAAGGTGTTGTCAGAATGTTCCTTTCACTGCTGAAATCTCAGGGTGAGGGCAAAAAACGGTCGTGGTGGCTTCTGTTATTAAAACGTTGGTTACAAAAAAGCCTGACAAGGCGATTTAGTCACCTCAACCCCGACCAGTATAATGGCGCCTGTCTGTTAGGATTGCGCGGCACGGTGATTAAGAGTCATGGTGCGGCCAATCAGCGAGCATTTGAAGTCGCGATTGAACAGGCAGTGCAGGCGGTGCAGCGACAAGTTCCTCAGCGAATTGCCGCTCGCCTGGAATCTGTATACCCAGCTGGATTCGAACTGCTGGACGGTGGCGAAAGCGCAAAATCACGAGCACACAGATAACGGTGCGTTTGTGAATGTGGCCACCGTATCAGCGATTTGCTCGTAGCGGTATATAACCAAAAAGTGACTGAGCGTACATGTATACGAAGATTATTGGTACTGGCAGCTATCTGCCTGAACAAGTGCGTACTAACGCCGATTTGGAAAAAATGGTTGAGACGTCTGATGAGTGGATCGTCACTCGTACAGGTATCCGTGAACGCCATATTGCAGCGCCAAATGAAACAGTTGCGACGATGGGCTTTGCCGCCGCAAACCGTGCGATTGAAATGGCGGGCATCGACAAAGAACAAATTGGTCTGATTGTGGTTGCTACCACATCATCCACTCACGCATTTCCAAGCGCGGCGTGCCAGATCCAAAGTATGCTGGGGATCAAAGGCTGTCCGGCGTTTGACGTTGCAGCCGCTTGTGCTGGCTTCACTTACGCCCTGAGCGTTGCCGACCAGTACGTTAAATCTGGCGCAGTTAAGCATGCTCTGGTCGTTGGCTCCGATGTCCTGGCCCGTACCTGCGATCCAACCGATCGCGGAACGATCATCATTTTCGGTGATGGGGCTGGTGCGGTTGTACTGAGCGCATCAGAAGAGCCAGGTATTCTCTCCACGCATCTGCACGCTGACGGTCGCTACGGCGAACTGTTGACGTTGCCTAACGCCGATCGCGTGAACCCGGAAAACCCGATCCACCTGACGATGGCGGGTAACGAAGTATTTAAAGTCGCGGTGACCGAGCTTGCGCACATCGTTGATGAAACGCTGGAAGCCAATAATCTCGACCGTTCTGCGCTGGACTGGCTGGTGCCGCATCAGGCTAACCTGCGCATTATCAGCGCGACAGCTAAAAAGCTGGGTATGTCGATGGATAATGTTGTCGTGACGCTCGACAGACATGGTAATACCTCTGCTGCCTCCGTACCGTGCGCGCTGGACGAAGCCGTCCGCGACGGGCGTATTAAAGCTGGGCAGTTGATATTGCTTGAAGCCTTCGGGGGTGGATTCACCTGGGGCTCCGCGCTGGTTCGTTTCTAGTATAAGGATTTAAACATGACGCAATTTGCATTTGTGTTTCCGGGGCAGGGTTCCCAGACCGTTGGGATGTTGTCTGAAATGGCAGCAAACTACCCAATTGTTGAAGAAACATTTGCTGAAGCATCAGCTGCACTGGGCTATGATCTGTGGGCGTTGACTCAGCAAGGTCCGGCTGAAGAACTGAATAAAACCTGGCAGACGCAGCCCGCGCTGTTGACCGCATCCGTTGCGCTTTATCGCGTATGGCAGCAGCAGGGGGGTAAAACACCTGCGCTGATGGCGGGTCATAGCCTGGGCGAATATTCTGCTCTGGTATGTGCGGGTGTTATCGGTTTTGCCGATGCCGTACGTCTGGTTGAACTGCGTGGCAAATTCATGCAGGAAGCGGTTCCGGAAGGCACTGGCGGCATGTCTGCTATTATCGGTCTGGACGATGCCGCTATCGCTAAAGCGTGCGAAGAGTCTGCCGAAGGCCAGGTGGTTTCACCGGTAAACTTTAACTCACCGGGTCAGGTGGTTATTGCCGGGCATAAAGAAGCCGTAGAACGTGCTGGTGCTGCCTGTAAAGCCGCGGGCGCTAAGCGTGCGCTGCCGCTGCCGGTCAGCGTTCCTTCTCACTGCGCGCTGATGAAGCCTGCCGCTGAGAAACTGGCCGTTGAGCTGCAGAAAATCACCTTTAACGCGCCGACTGTTCCGGTTGTGAACAACGTCGACGTGAAGTGCGAGACCACGGCAGACGCAATTCGCGATGCGCTGGTTCGTCAACTGTATAGCCCGGTTCAGTGGACTAAAACCGTTGAATTTATGGCATCCCAGGGCGTAGAGCACCTGTATGAAGTCGGTCCGGGTAAAGTTCTGACCGGTCTGACGAAACGTATTGTTGACACCCTGACTGCTTCGGCACTGAATGAGCCGGCGGCACTGTCTGCGGCGCTAGAGCAATAAAAGAGGAAGACCATGAGTTTTGAAGGAAAAATCGCGCTGGTTACCGGTGCAAGCCGTGGCATTGGCCGCGCAATTGCTGAGACACTTGTTGCCCGTGGCGCGAAAGTTATCGGTACTGCTACCAGCGAAAGCGGCGCGCAGGCCATTAGCGATTACTTAGGTGCAAATGGTAAAGGTCTGATGTTGAATGTGACCGATCCGGCATCTATCGAATCTGTTCTGGAAAATATTCGCGCAGAATTTGGTGAAGTCGATATCCTGGTCAATAATGCTGGGATTACTCGTGATAACCTGTTAATGCGCATGAAAGATGACGAGTGGAACGATATCATCGAAACCAACCTGTCATCTGTTTTCCGTCTGTCAAAAGCGGTAATGCGAGCTATGATGAAAAAGCGTCATGGGCGTATTATCACTATCGGTTCTGTGGTTGGTACCATGGGAAATGCGGGTCAGGCTAACTACGCTGCGGCGAAAGCGGGTCTGATCGGCTTCAGTAAATCACTGGCGCGCGAAGTTGCGTCTCGTGGCATTACTGTAAACGTTGTTGCTCCGGGCTTTATTGAAACGGACATGACGCGTGCGCTGTCTGATGATCAGCGTGCGGGTATTCTGGCGCAGGTTCCTGCGGGTCGCCTCGGTGGCGCTCAGGAAATCGCCAGTGCGGTTGCATTTTTAGCTTCTGACGAAGCAAGTTACATCACAGGTGAGACTTTGCACGTCAACGGCGGGATGTACATGGTTTAACCACGATGAAAAATATTTGCGTTATTGTAGGTCTTGGCCTCAAAATAACGTAAAATCGTGGTAAGACCTGCCGGGATTTAGTTGCAAATTTTTCAACATTTTATACACTACGAAAACCATCGCGAAAGCGAGTTTTGATAGGAAATTTAAGAGTATGAGCACTATCGAAGAACGCGTTAAGAAAATTATCGGCGAACAGCTGGGCGTTAAGCAGGAAGAAGTAACCAACAATGCTTCCTTCGTTGAAGACCTGGGCGCAGATTCTCTTGACACCGTTGAGCTGGTAATGGCTCTGGAAGAAGAGTTTGATACTGAGATTCCGGACGAAGAAGCTGAGAAAATCACTACCGTTCAGGCTGCCATTGATTACATCAACGGCCACCAGGCGTAAGTGAACATCTCCAGGCGGTCATTCGACCGCCTGAGTTTTATCTTTTTATCCCACTTGAATTATTTTCCCTCCCTGGAGGACAACCGTGTCTAAGCGTCGTGTAGTTGTGACCGGACTGGGCATGTTGTCTCCTGTCGGCAATACCGTAGAGTCTACCTGGAAAGCTCTCCTTGCCGGTCAGAGTGGCATCAGCCTGATCGACCATTTCGATACTAGCGCCTATGCAACGAAATTTGCTGGCTTAGTAAAGGATTTTAACTGTGAAGACATTATCTCGCGTAAAGAACAGCGCAAGATGGATGCCTTCATTCAATATGGAATTGTCGCTGGCGTTCAGGCCATGCAGGATTCTGGCCTCGAAATTACGGAAGAGAACGCTCATCGTATTGGCGCCGCTATCGGCTCTGGTATTGGCGGTCTCGGTCTGATCGAAGAAAACCATACCTCACTGGTAAACGGTGGACCGCGTAAGATCAGCCCGTTCTTCGTTCCGTCGACGATTGTTAACATGGTGGCTGGTCACCTGACCATCATGTACGGCCTGCAAGGGCCAAGCATCTCCATCGCGACCGCCTGTACTTCAGGCGTGCATAACATCGGTCATGCCGCACGTATCATTGCATACGGCGATGCAGACGCGATGGTTGCGGGTGGTGCTGAAAAAGCCAGTACGCCGTTGGGTGTGGGTGGCTTTGGCGCGGCACGTGCACTGTCTACGCGTAATGATAACCCGCAAGCGGCAAGCCGCCCATGGGACAAAGAGCGTGACGGCTTTGTGCTGGGCGACGGTGCTGGCATGGTGGTACTGGAAGAGTACGAGCAAGCGAAAGCGCGCGGTGCAAAAATCTATGCTGAAGTCGTTGGCTTCGGTATGAGCAGCGATGCTTACCACATGACGTCGCCACCGGAAAACGGTGCAGGCGCTGCGCTGGCAATGGTCAACGCACTGCGCGATGCGGCTATTGAAGCGGGTCAGATCGGCTATGTCAACGCACATGGTACGTCTACGCCTGCAGGCGATAAAGCTGAAACCCAGGCAGTGAAATCTGTCTTTGGCGATGCGGCAAGCCGTGTGATGGTAAGCTCCACCAAATCCATGACCGGACACCTGTTGGGTGCGGCGGGCGCGGTAGAGTCTATTTTCTCTATCCTGGCGCTGCGCGATCAGGCTATTCCGCCAACCATCAACCTGGATAACCCGGATGAAGGTTGTGACCTGGACTTCGTACCTCACGAAGCGCGTCAGGTTAGTGGTCTGGAGTATGCGCTGTGTAACTCCTTTGGCTTCGGTGGTACCAACGGCTCTTTGATCTTTAAAAAGATTTAAGTCCGTCAGGTGATGCGCTAGCATCGATAGCAAATTGAAAAGGTCCGCTTGTCGGGCCTTTTTTTATTCGGTTTTCCGCCCTTGTCCTGTGTTACTCATCCTGCCAAACTAGCGGACCAGAAATAAGGAGCCACCATGTTCTTAATTAATGGCTGCGAGCAAGATATGCTGGCCGCAAGCGATCGAGCGACCCAATTTGGTGATGGCTGTTTTACCACTGCCTGTATTATCGACGGTGAAATTCCTCTCTTTGCAGCGCATCTTGAGCGTTTACAAGACGCTTGCCAAAAACTGCTGATCTCTTTTGAAGATTGGTCCGAGCTGCAAAATGAAATGAAAATGCTGGCGAAAGGGCACGTACGCGGTGTGTTGAAAGTGATTATCAGCCGTGGCAGTGGAGGCCGGGGTTACAGTGGCAAAAATTGTCATAGTGCCACACGCATCCTCTCCGTTTCAGCCTGGCCCGATCATTACGATCGTTGGCGGCAAGAAGGTATTACGCTGGCGCTAAGCCCAGTGCGGCTGGGACGTAATCCACTGCTTGCCGGGCTTAAACACTTGAATCGACTGGAGCAGGTGTTGATTCGCTCTCATCTTGAACAGACGGACGCCGATGAAGCGCTGGTTCTTGACAGCGAGGGATGGGTTACGGAATGCTGTGCGGCTAATTTGTTCTGGCGTAAAGGCGATGTGGTTTACACGCCCCGGCTGGACCAGGCCGGAGTGAACGGTATTATGCGACAATTCTGTATCCGGATGCTGGCACAATCGCCATTCAGTATTGTCGAAGTGTATGCCGGGTTGGAGGAGGTAATGCAGGCTGATGAAATCGTCGTCTGTAACGCGTTAATGCCCATTATTCCCGTGCGTGCCTGTGGCGACACGTTGTTGTCTTCACGTTTGTTATTTGATTATTTAGCCCCACTTTGTGAGCACCCGAATTAGTCATGAAAAAACTGTTACTTGTTGTCCTGTTATTGCTGGTTGTGCTGGGCATTGCCGCTGGAGTGGGAATGTGGAAAGTTCGCCATCTGGCGGACAGCAAATTATTGATTAAAGAAGAAACGATTTTTACGCTGAAAGCGGGAACGGGCCGTCTGGCTCTCGGCGAACAGCTGTATGCAGACAAAGTTATCAATCGTCCGCGCGTGTTCCAGTGGCTGCTGCGTGTGGAGCCCGAGCTGTCGCATTTTAAGGCCGGAACATATCGCTTCACGCCTGACATGACGGTGCGGGACATGCTGCAACTGCTGGAAAGCGGCAAAGAGGCGCAGTTCCCGTTACGTCTGGTTGAAGGGATGCGCCTGAGCGATTACCTCAAACAGCTGCGTGATGCCCCGTATATCAAACATACGTTAAGCGACGATAGCTATGAGACCGTGGCCGAGGCGCTGAAGCTGGAAAACCCGCAATGGGTGGAGGGCTGGTTCTGGCCAGATACCTGGATGTATACCGCCAATACTACTGACGTAGCGTTGCTAAAACGTGCGCATCAGAAAATGGTTAAAGCGGTGGATACTGTCTGGGAGGGACGCGCTGATGGCCTGCCTTATCAGGACAAAAATCAGCTGGTAACCATGGCTTCTATTATTGAAAAAGAAACTGCGGTTGCCAGCGAGCGCGACCAGGTGGCTTCGGTCTTTATTAACCGCTTACGTATCGGTATGCGTTTACAAACCGATCCGACCGTGATTTACGGGATGGGTACACGGTATAATGGCAAATTGTCGCGTGTGGATTTAGACACCCCGACCGCCTATAACACCTATACCATTACGGGACTGCCGCCAGGCCCGATTGCCATGCCGGGAGAGGCTTCATTGCAGGCCGCGGCGCATCCGGCAAAAACGCCGTATCTCTATTTTGTGGCTGACGGTAAAGGCGGCCACACGTTTAACACCAATCTTGCCAGCCATAACCGGTCCGTGCAGGATTACCTGAAAGTGCTTAAGGAAAAAAATGGGCAGTAACTATATCGTCATTGAAGGCCTGGAAGGCGCCGGAAAAACCACCGCGCGTAACGTGGTGGTGGAGACACTTGAGCAACTCGGTATTCGTGACATGGTTTTCACCCGTGAACCTGGTGGAACGCAGCTGGCTGAGAAACTAAGAAGTCTGGTGCTGGATATTAAATCGGTCGGTGACGAGGTCATTACCGATAAAGCCGAAGTTCTGATGTTTTACGCGGCGCGTGTACAGTTGGTCGAAACCGTTATTAAACCTGCACTGGCGAAAGGCGCGTGGGTAATTGGCGATCGTCACGATCTGTCGACCCAGGCGTATCAGGGCGGCGGACGCGGTATCGATCAAAACATGCTGGCAACCCTGCGCGATGCGGTGCTTGGTGATTTTCGCCCGGACCTGACGATCTATCTGGATGTGACGCCAGAAGTCGGGTTGAAGCGTGCCCGTGCCCGCGGCGAGCTGGATCGTATTGAGCAGGAATCTTTCGACTTCTTTAATCGTACTCGCGCGCGCTATCTTGAGCTGGCTGCCAAAGACACCAGCATTCGTACTATAGATGCTACGCAGCCGTTGGAGGCTGTGATGGCTGATATCCGTCATACCATCACCCAATGGGTGAAGGAGCAGGGCGCATGAAATGGTACCCATGGTTACGACCGGATTTTGAAAAACTGGTAGCCAGCTACCAGACGGGTCGTGGTCACCATGCGTTACTGATTCAGGCGTTACCCGGAATGGGCGACGACGCGCTGATTTACGCCCTCAGCCGCTATTTAATGTGCCAGCAGCCGGAAGGGCATAAAAGCTGTGGACAGTGCCGCGGCTGTCAGCTAATGCAGGCGGGGACGCACCCTGACTACTATTCGCTGCTGCCGGAAAAAGGCAAAAGCACGCTCGGGGTTGATGCGGTACGCGAAGTCAGTGAAAAGCTGTACGAGCATTCGCGTCTCGGTGGTGCGAAGGTCGTGTGGATCCCGGATGCTGCCCAGTTAACCGATGCCGCCGCCAACGCCTTGCTGAAAACGCTGGAAGAACCCCCGGCACAAACCTGGTTTTTCCTCGCCAGCACAGAGCCAGCTCGCTTGCTGGCGACATTACGCAGTCGTTGCCGGTTACATCATCTTGCGCCACCTCCGGAGTCGTATGCGATCTCCTGGCTTGCTCGTGAGGTGACTGCATCGTCAGAAGCGCTGCTGAGCGCGTTACGCCTGAGTGCAGGTTCGCCAGGCGCGGCACTCACGTTGTTACAGGCTGAAAGCTGGGCGCACCGCACAGATTTTTGTGCGGCACTGGTGAACACATTAAACACAGGAGACTGGTATATCTTGCTCGCGGCGTTAAATCACGATCAGGCTACCGCCCGTTTACACTGGCTGGCAACGTTGTTGACCGATGCGTTGAAACGTCCGTATGGCGTTTCCCATTTAACGAATCCTGATGCGTTGGACCTGATATCTTCTATCGCAGAACGGTTATCCGTTGCCCAGATACAGGCGATACTCGGTGACGTTTGTCATTGTCGTCAGCAACTGCTGAACGTAACGGGCGTAAACCGTGAACTGGTGTTAACCGATCTTATTCTTCGTATTGAGCATTACCTGCAACCGGGCACCGTACTGCCTGTTCCCCATCTTTGAGAGAGACATTATGTTTTTAGTCGACTCACACTGCCATCTTGATGGCCTGGATTATCAATCTCTGCATAAGGACGTGGATGACGTGCTGGCAAAAGCGGCCGCACGTGATGTGAAATTCTGTCTTGCCGTCGCGACCACCCTGCCAGGATATCGCAGTATGCGCGAACTGGTCGGTGAGCGTGACAATGTCGTTTTCTCCTGCGGCGTGCATCCGTTAAATCAGGATGAAACCTATGATGTTGAGGACCTGCGTCGTTTTGCCGCCGAAGAGGGGGTTGTGGCGATGGGAGAAACCGGGCTGGACTATTTTTACACGCCGGAAACAAAGGTGCGCCAGCAGGAATCTTTTATCCACCATATTCAGATCGGCCGTGAGTTACAGAAGCCGGTTATCGTGCATACCCGCGATGCGCGAGCCGATACGCTGTCTATTCTGCGCGAAGAAAAAGTGACGGATTGTGGCGGCGTACTACACTGTTTTACAGAGGACAGAGAAACGGCGGGCAAATTACTGGACCTTGGATTCTATATCTCGTTTTCCGGCATCGTCACGTTCCGAAATGCAGAGCAGCTCCGTGATGCCGCCCGCTATGTTCCTCTGGACCGGTTATTGGTCGAGACGGATTCTCCCTACCTTGCGCCTGTACCGCATCGTGGAAAAGAGAACCAGCCCGCCATGACTCGTGACGTTGCAGAGTACTTGGCCGTAGTGAAAGGTGTTGCCGTTGAAGAACTGGCGCAGGCAACCACTGATAACTTTGCCCGCCTGTTTCACATCGACGCTTCTCGCCTGCAATCTGTTCGTTAACTGACTTTTTTTAAAGCTCGTAATTAATCACTAATGCGAGTAAAGTTCACCGCCACAAAATGGGCGGTGAATAATCAGTTTGACACATTCAGAAACGCATTTTATCGGAATGTGCGGATTTTGCGGCCATTCACGACTGAACTGTGATAGCCGTCAAACAAAAACAAACTGAATTATTTTACTCTGTGTAATAAATAAAGGGTACTTAGATGCCCTGTACACGGCGAGGTTCTCCCCCCTCGCCAATGCGTGAGAACGTAGAATACACAAAGTCAATCAAGCTGCATCAAGGCGGCAAGTGAGTGAATTGCAGGAGCTTACTAGAGTAAGTGTCTGGGATGAACGAGCGCAGCCCGCGCTGAGGCGGTTTGAAGGATGAAGTGTATAAGCACAAATACTCAGGAGCACTCCTAATTATGTTTAAGAATGCATTTGCTAACCTGCAAAAGGTCGGTAAATCGCTGATGCTGCCGGTATCCGTACTCCCGATTGCAGGTATCCTGCTGGGCGTCGGTTCCGCTAACTTCAGCTGGCTGCCAGCCGTTGTATCGCACGTAATGGCAGAAGCAGGCGGTTCTGTTTTTGCGAACATGCCGCTGATTTTTGCTATCGGTGTTGCGTTAGGCTTCACTAATAATGACGGTGTATCTGCACTGGCATCCGTTGTTGCTTACGGCATCATGGTTAAGACCATGGCTGTTGTTGCGCCGCTGGTTCTGCATTTACCTGCTGAAGAGATCGCCGCTAAACACCTTGCTGATACGGGTGTTCTCGGGGGGATTATCTCCGGTGCGATTGCAGCGTATATGTTCAACCGTTTCTACCGTATCAAATTGCCTGAGTATCTTGGCTTCTTTGCGGGTAAGCGCTTCGTTCCTATCATTTCTGGTCTGGCTGCCATCTTCACAGGTGTGGTTCTGTCCTTCATTTGGCCGCCGATTGGTACTGCTATTCAGACGTTCTCTCAGTGGGCTGCATACCAGAACCCGGTCGTTGCGTTCGGTATCTATGGCTTCATTGAGCGCTGCCTGGTACCGTTTGGTCTGCACCATATCTGGAACGTTCCATTCCAGATGCAGATCGGTGAATACACCAACGCTGCGGGTCAGGTGTTCCACGGTGATATTCCTCGCTATATGGCGGGTGACCCGACTGCGGGCAAACTGTCCGGTGGCTTCCTGTTCAAAATGTACGGTCTGCCGGCTGCTGCTATTGCTATCTGGCACTCTGCTAAACCAGAAAACCGCGCGAAAGTGGGCGGTATCATGATCTCCGCGGCGCTGACCTCGTTCCTGACCGGTATTACCGAGCCGATCGAGTTCTCCTTCATGTTCGTGGCGCCGATCCTGTACATCATCCACGCGATTCTGGCTGGTCTGGCATTCCCGATCTGTATCCTGCTGGGTATGCGCGACGGTACGTCGTTCTCCCACGGTCTGATCGACTTTATCGTTCTGTCCGGTAACAGCAGCAAACTGTGGCTGTTCCCGATTGTCGGTATCGGTTATGCGATTGTTTACTACACCATCTTCCGTGTGCTGATCAAAGCGCTGGACCTGAAAACGCCAGGTCGTGAAGATGCTACCGAAGACAGCAAAGCAGGTGCAACCGGTGAAATGGCTCCGGCTCTGGTTGCTGCATTCGGCGGTAAAGAAAACATCACTAACCTCGATGCGTGCATCACTCGTCTGCGTGTCAGCGTGGCTGACGTTGCTAAAGTGGATCAGGCTGGCCTGAAGAAACTGGGTGCGGCAGGCGTTGTGGTAGCTGGTTCCGGTGTTCAGGCTATCTTCGGGACTAAGTCCGATAACCTGAAAACTGAAATGGATGAGTACATCCGTAACAGCTAAGCAGTAAGAAGTTGGGGAGAACTAAGGCAGCCTGCGGGCTGCCTTTTTTATTGCATTAATTAGCCTGAACGCGAATCGGTGCGGTGGCAGCGAACAGCCAGGGACGAGCCTCTGCGTTTACGCGCGGGGATAGTGTCTCTCTGACCTGCTGGTGGTAATCATCAATCCACTGTTTCTCAGCATCACTCAGCAGATGCAGTTCGACCAGATTCAAATCAATCGGTACCAGCGTCAGCGTTGAGAAACGACAGAAACCAGGACGACTGTTGATAATCTCCACCTGATTCTCAATACGGATCCCATATTGTCCGGCCAGATAATAACCCGGCTCGATGGTGATGATGTTGCCTGCGACCAGTGGCCACGGGTTTACTTTTTTGGCGATGCGATGGGGTTGCTCATGAATAAGCAACTGGTGACCCACGCCGTGTCCCGTACCATGATCAAAATCCAGACCCAGCTCCCACAACGCCCGGCGGCTAAAAGCATCCAGTTGATGGCCCTGAGTCCCGCTGGGAAACTGCAGCGAAATAAGCGACAAAAAGCCTTTCAACACGGCAGTGTAATGCAGGCGACGTTGTGGATCCTGTGGGCCAAACGCGAGGGTACGCGTCGTATCCGTCGTACCATTGTGGTACTGGCCACCGGAATCATTCAGATACATGGCCTGCGAGGTAATTGGCGTATTGGTCTTTTCACTGGAGTGGTAATGACACATTGCGGCATTGCTGGCAGAGGCCGAAATCGTGCTGAAACTTTGCTCGATAAATCCCGGCTGCTGCTGGCGAAATTCCAGTTGCTTGGCCTGCGCTTCCAGCTCGGTGACCGTATTGCCTGCCGCTTCGCGCAAAGGAACTTCATGGGACAGCCAGGCAAGGAAGTTTACCCAGGCTGCGCCATCTTGTTCATGGCATTCCCGATAGCCTGCCAGTTCAACGTCATTTTTGTGGGATTTCATCAGAGTGATGGGATCGGGCGCCCATAAGACGTTGCCACCGTGTTCTTCAATGGCAAAACGCAATGCGACCGGGGCGTAGTCTTTATCGACCAGGAAACGCTTCCCATTAGCTAATTGCTGGCAGCGAGTCAGAAAATTCTCTTGCGGGGCCAGAGTAAGCGTATCCAGCAGTGATGCGGGGAGCTGTTGCGTTTTATTGCTATCCACAAACCATTCCAGCTCACCGCTGCGATGGAGCAGGGCAAACGAAAACGGCACTGGCACCATGGCCAGATCCGAACCGCGCACATTCAATAACCAGGCAATGTTATCCGGCAGGGTAATTGCCAGCACGTCAGCCTGGTGTTGAGCGAGTTGTTCCACGACGCGGGCACGCTTTTGCGTGCTGCTTTCACCGCTGATTTCAATGGGCATTTCACGAATGATGCCGCAGGGCCCTGCCGGGCGGTCTAGCCATACCTGGTCAAAAGGATCTTGCTCAAGAGGCACCAGCTCGCAGTGGGTTGCCGACAGTGCTTCAAACTGGCTATTGACCATCAGCATCGGTTCAAAGCCGATACGTTTGCCTGCTGCAACATGAGACTGCAAATAGTCGGCCAGCGGTTCATCGTGTAAATGATGAATTTCAAAATCATCCAGCGAGACTTCATTGCGTACCTGGACCTGATAGCGTCCATCGACAAACATTAACGCGCGATCCCGAAGGACCAACGCGAGGCCAGCAGAGCCGCTAAAACCGGTCAGCCAGGCCAGTTTATTGTCATGCGGCGTACAATCTTCACTTTGATGAGCATCGGCGCGCGGAACAATCATGCCATCCAGCCCCTGCGCTATCAGCAGGTTGCGCAGGGCGGAAAGAGGAGTTGAGTTGTGCATAGTTACCTTCAGTTCTTAACGGAACGGCGGTTCGTTGAATGTACGTAATTTACGGGAGTGCAGTCGGTCGCCTTCAGCACGCAAACGATCGATAGCCCGGATACCTATTTGCAGATGCTCAGAAATGGCACCTTCATAAAAACGGTTGGCCTGACCAGGCAGTTTGATCTCACCGTGCAGCGGCTTGTCGGAAACGCACAGCAGCGTGCCGTACGGAACGCGGAAGCGGTAGCCCTGGGCGGCGATGGTGGCGCTTTCCATATCGATAGCCACCGCGCGGCTGAGGTTGAAACGCAGCGCAGAAGCGGAATAGCGTAATTCCCAGTTGCGATCGTCGGTGGTGACGACGGTACCGGTACGCAGGCGCTGTTTAACCTCTTCACCGGGCATACCGCTGACTTCTTTGGTGGCGTCATACAGTGCGCGCTGTACTTCCGCAATGCTCGGAATTGGGATATCCGGCGGTAGAACTGCATCCAGCACGTGATCGTCACGCAGATAAGCGTGGGCCAGAACATAGTCGCCAATCGCCTGGCTTTCACGCAGCCCGCCACAGTGACCAATCATCAGCCAGACGTCAGGACGCAGTACGGCCAGATGATCGCAAATGGTTTTGGCGTTAGACGGGCCAACGCCGATATTGACCAGTGTGATCCCCTGACCGTCGGCGGTGATTAAATGCCAGGCGGGCATCTGGTGTTTCTTCCAGGCGAGATCGGAGATCGCTTCTTCAGGCGCTTCAGTTTCAGCGGTGATCCAGATCCCGCCCGCACAAGAAAGCGCGATATACGGGCTGTCCGGGTCGAGGATCTGGCTGCAACCCCAACGCACAAACTCATCGACGTAGCGGGTGTAGTTGGTGAACAGCACAAACGGCTGAAAATGTTCAACCGGTGTTCCCGTGTAGTGGCGTAGTCGAGCCAGCGAAAAATCTACTCGTCGTGCGTCGAAGTGCGACAACGGGGAGAATTCCGCCGGATGATAGGTACCGTCGGCTGTTTCATCGCCAATCTGTGACAGCTCGGTTGTGGGGAAGTGGCGCGTTAGGCCGGCACTCATCGAGCGGTCGAGCGTCAGTTCAGAACCGTCAATGACATACGGATAGGGGATTTCATGCTGCGACGGCTCAACGGAGATATGCGCATCATAATCCTGATACAGCAGCGTGAGTTGTTCTTCAAGATACGGACGAAAAAGCGACGGACGGGTAATCGTAGTGGTGTAGCAGCCCGCATGGGTAAAACGACCATAGGCGCGGGTTTTAGGGGGATTGGTGGCGCTGCCATCCCAGGTGACACACAGTGATGGGTAAACAAAAAGACCGTTATGGCGGGCGATTACGTCAGGGAGCGTCCCTGTTTCAATATACTTACCAATGGCGCTACGCAGTGCTTTTACCGACTGCTCGTACAGCGCGTCCAGTTTATCCAGTGCCTGAGCCGGGGTCAGGCTGGAGCCCTTATTGTTCATGTCTGTCTCCTTGTTCCACAGATGTACTGCTCTCCCGATAGTATGTCACAGGAATGTGAAACAAAAGTCAGACGTTGAGGAAGATTGTGCGAAGACCGGACGGCCTCCGCACCCGGGCTTAACCGTGCTGCTTATCCCGCATCAGCAATGCTGTAGTGGCGGAAATAAGACAACCCGCCATCAGATAAATGGCCACACTGTGCCAGTCTCCGCCGGAGAATGTTACCAGCGCAGCAGCAATGAAGGGGGTAAAACCGCCGCCAACCACGCTTGCTACCTGATAACCAACGCCCGCACCGCTGTAGCGATAGCTTGCGCCAAACAAACCGGTAAACATAGGTTGCTGCACGCAGACCACCATATCGTGTGCAATGTTGGCCAACATAATCGCGAAGAACACGATCCAGAAAATGGATTGCGCTTCTAACGCCATAAAGAACGGGAATGCGCTGAGCGTCCCGACCAGTGCGCCGGTAATGTAAACGCGCCGGCGACCAAAGCGGTCGGCGAGCCAGGCAAAGCAGGGGATGGTCAGACAGCTCAGCCCTCCCACCAACAAGCCGATATTCAGAAACAGTTCACGGGGTAAGCCCAGATTCTGCGTGGAGTAATTTAGGGCAAACGCAGTGACGATATACATCGTCAGCAGTTCACACAGGCGCAGAGCGATAATTTTCAAAAAGGCACCTGGATGACGGATTAACGCCTCGACTACCGGTAGTCTCTTTTTCTCTGGTTGCGGTGCCTGCTGCTGCTGTTCGAATTCGGCCGATTCATCCATTCGGTTACGCATCCACAACGCGCCCAATACCAGCACGATGCTGAACAGGAATGGAATACGCCAGCCCCAACTCAGGAACTGCTCATCGGTGGTTTGCGAGCTAATCAGCGAGACCAGACCGGTAGAAAGCAGTAGCCCGACGCCATAACCGACCTGAACACCGCTGCTGTAGAAGGCTTTTTTATTTTTCGGCGCGCTTTCGACCGAGAGCAACGCCGCGCCGCCCCATTCACCGCCAACGGCGAATCCCTGAATAGCACGCAGCGTCACCAGCAGTACGGGAGCCCACCAGCCAATGGTGTCAAAGGAAGGAATAATCCCTATCAGTGCAGTGGCGATCCCCATCATCCAGACGGTGAGCATCAGCATACGTTTACGCCCCAGGCGATCGCCGAAGTGGCCGAAGATCACCCCGCCTAGCGGACGGAACAAAAATCCGACGCCAAAGGTGGCAAATGCGGCAAGTGTCCCCATCGCCGGGCTGACTTGCGGGAAGAACTCGCGGTTAAAGACCAGTGCGGCAGTGATGCCGTAAAGCAGAAAATCATACCAGTCGACCACGGCACCCGCGAAGCTACCAAGCGCAGCGCGTCGGGCGCGGTTAAGTGAAGAGGCGTCCTGTTGGGGACCCGTGGAGGTGAGGGAGGAATCCATAGTTATCCTGTCTGTACTGTTTTTTAGTTATTAGTATTTGAGTTGGGTTACACACATTGCAGTCGCAATATTAACGACCGTTATGAGATTACCGCGACAGACGGGAAGTGAAAACGATTATCTCCCTCATCTGATGGCAACATGAAAAATAAGATGAATGAGAAAACAGAAAAGCAAAAAAACCGCTCGAAAGCAGGGTGTTCAAAAATTGTTGCCTTTTGTTCAAAGTGTGCGCGGTAGATGCGGTAGCCCAGCGTATTAAGCAACATCGCGTCGCCGGTGTAGCTTCACGGATTTGTAATGTCATGAATGATTCCCGTCCTGGAAATAAATCGACGATTACTGAACTATATCAAAACTGTCAGTGATACAGTGGCATGCGAACATTTCAGAGGCTTATCAGTATGAAGATTGTTTTTATCCCTGCGTTGATCGTAGTTCTGATTGATAAAGAACAGGACATAGGACGGGAATTGACCCGCGATGAGGTTGAGTCCATTCGCGATGGCGCTACAGCCATCCGCCTGCCAGCCGAAGCAGCCGAGGATATAATCAGAGAGCGTGGCTACCGCGATATTGATCCTGAGAATGTCTGGCGCGAGTGGCAGGCGTATAAAGCTGACTGAATGTTGATGGGAACACACTGCTTTAGTGACACATGAAAATTGTGCACTTACACGGATGGGTTTACTACGCACCTGTCGTGGAGCTGAGGGGCAACTTTGAGCGACATGCAGCCAGTGAGTTTTGAATAAAATTTAACGGCTAAATCGACGCCCCGTAATTTTTATAAGTGGGGCATTTTTATCTTCAGAACCTATTAACTCCAGCCTTGTTTACTACGACGGATATAAGGTAATACGGATAATAAAGCCAGAACCGCTAATACCATTCCAATCCATAGAGCTGAACGTAAACCGAATCCAGATGAAATTGCCATTCCACCTAAATAAGAACCGCCACCTAATCCAATATTGATCACGGAAGTATGAACGGCATTGACCATTGGCCCTGGATGTGCCACGCTGACAATTCTTGCCATCATTGCCGGATTCATTGGTACGCCAGATAAACCGATAAGTATAACAGCCAGAATAGCAATGACCTGATATTGAACAAATAGCGCCATGCCGAGCAAAGAAATACTCAATATTGTTAAGCCGACAACCATAACAGTTAAACTATGGCGATATGCAAGACGTCCCGTTACCATATTCCCGATGATATTGGCTAGTCCATAAAGCATCAAAATGAAGGGAACCGTCTGCATTGTAAATTCACTGACATCCGTCAGCACGGGGACAAAATAACTGAATGCCGCAAAACTTGCTCCCAAAATCAAACAGCTGGTTGCACAGGCTTTCCAATAGGCTTTATTTTTAAATGCCTTAATCTCTTCAGCCATCTTGATAGCACCGCCGCCGCTCATATGTGGCAATAAACGTACTAATGCTAGCAGGCATATGAAAACCAGGACCGCGACCAGCCCAAAACTCATTTTCCAGCCCCAGTGCTGGTCAATGATTGTCGCGATAGGTACACCAAAGACATTGGATACCATAAAACCTGCTATCACTATTGATGCGGCACGAGGGCGATTTTCTACAGATACAAGAGCCATACTTGTCGCGAGTGAAAGACTTAAACACCCTGCACATAAAATACCTGTCACGATGCGAATGGCAACTAGCACATTGTAATCAGAGGCAAAGACGCTTAATCCTTGTACGATAACATATAACCCTAACAGCCATAATAATGTTGAGCGATAGGGCGCTTTAAACTTAAGAAAGGTGTAGGTTAATACCGGGCCACCTAGCATTACACCGAATGCATAATATGAAATCAAATGCCCGACTTCGCCGACTGTAACACCAAATGCTTCCGATAGCGTGGTCATCATACCCGCCACCATTAACTCTGCTGTACCTAATGAAAAAATGGCTAACCCTAAAATATAAACGACTAATGGCATGTTTTTTTATTTTTCCTTGTATTGGAATGATCGTTACAAAAATGAGTGCAAGTAAATAATGAATTTTTTCGCTTAAATTTATAAATTGATTAACAGACCAGCGACGACATCTTCGAGGATTTTTCTATCTGTAATGTTTTTATTCAGTACACGTAAACCGTAATAGCCTGCCATAAAGCCTCTCGCCATTTCGACGGCTGATGCTTTATTGTTCAGTTCGCCGCTTCGTTGGCCTTCGATGAATACCGACACCAGCGTTTTTTCTAAATGCTGACGATATTCATTATTCAGGCTCGCAACGGCTTCATCTTTACTGCCCATCTCTAAGGCTGAAAATAAGACCATCGCATCATGCTGCTCTGGCTGAGAAAGATCTTCGGCAATACCCCAGAGCAGAAGGGTATGCAATCGCTCTTTTACCAGACCTGGTTGTGTGAGTATTGTTAACTGTGCTGACATAGTTTGTTCGTGGCTGCGCAACAAAGCTTGCTCGTACAGGGCTTGCTTGCTTCCAAAGGCATTGTATAGGCTTCCCCGCCCTAATCCCGTACCATTGCATAAATCTTGCGCAGAGGTGCCTGCATAACCATTGGCGCTGAAAACAGCGACGGCAGCATCAATGACATCCTGATCTTCGAACTTTCGTGGACGACCTGGAAAGGTTGGTTTTTCAGCACTCATAGGGATGTGGGACTTGAAATGAGTTGAGGCGGCATAGTATTGATTATGGAACGATCAGTCAAATAATTTTTATAAATAAATCAGCGATGACGCGCAGACAGATTTTCTTATGAATTGCTATGCGTTTCTGTAGAGGGATGTGTGGATTTTATCCTTTCCAGGATAGTACGTTGATACAACGACAACCACGCGTAATGGTTAACCATCACACCGGAATCTGCCGTATTCTAGTGAACGTCCAACGTCCCCCTTCGATTAAGGATAGTGTTGCATCGACCGATTGAACTCACAGGGCAGAGTAAAGTCATCGCAGCGTGAGTGATATGACAGGCGACCTGTTGAAGCCATGGTACCATTACAGACTGTATCATCTACCTCACTACACACATCGGCCTGCCAGATACTGGTTCGGGGTGTATCTCCGTATCCACGCTGAATACGGTTCTCAGCAATCCAGGGTTCATCACCTCTTCTGGTGTGCCTTGCGCCATAATATGTCCGTTCGCCATGACCACCAGATGGTCACAGTACCGGCTGGCCTGATTAAGGTCGTGCAGCACGGCGACCACCGTTTTCCCCTGAGCCCGGAGTTCGCCCATCAGCCGCATCAGTTCCACCTGATGATTGATATCGAGATAGGTGGTTGGCTCATCGAGTAGTACAACGGGCGTATCCTGCGCCAGGACCATCGCCAGAAATGCGCGCTGTCGCTGACCGCCAGAAAGATCGGTTAACCGTCGGTCGGCAAGATGTTGGATCTGCGTCTGGCTCATAGCATCATGGACCCGCGTATTGTCTTCAACGGAGAGACGCCCCCAGAGTGACAACCACGGGTTGCGACCGTACGAAACAAGCTCCTGGACGGTGATCCCCTCGGGAGTTAGATGGTGCTGGGGCAGCAGCGCCAGCCTGCGGGCTAGCTGGCGTGATGAGAGCGTATTGATGGCACTATCGCCGAGAAATACGCCGCCGGACTGCGGCGTTAACAGTCGTGAAAAACAGTTTAACAACGTTGACTTCCCGCAGCCGTTAGGGCCGAGCAGGGTGGTTGTCTTCCCCGCTGGTAGGGCGAGTGAAACGCCATCAAGCACCTTGTTTGTACCGTAACAGACCGTCAGATTTTCAGTTCGTAATGTCATTTATCGCATTCTCACAAGCAGCCAGACAAACCATGGTGCACCGATAATGGCGGTCAGCACGCCAGCCGGAAGTTCCAGAGGAGGATGAATAATTCGCGCCAGCAGGTCGGCAACCACCAGCAGTAACGCACCTGTCATGGCTGAAACGGGCAGCAGCCAGCGGTGACGTCCACCGGTAATGCTGCGCACCATATGCGGCACCACAAGACCAATAAAGCTAATTGGGCCGCAGACGGCCACGCCGGTCGATGTCATGGCGACGGCCAGTAGCAAAGCCTGGAGCCGAATACGCGGCACCGACACACCGAGCGTGGTGGCGCGCGCATCGCCCAATGCCAGGAGGTCGAGATCGCGGCAAAAACGCAGACTCAGCGGCAGAAACAAAATCAGCAGTGGGGCGGCTATTTTCACAAAGCTCCAGTCACGGCCCCATAAGCTGCCGGTCAGCCACAGCAGGGCGCTGTTCACATCCTGCGGACGCGAAAGCATCAGATAATCCGTCAGGCTGGCCCAGCAGGCAGAGAGCGCAACACCCGTGAGCGCCAGCTTCATCGGCTGGCTGGTGTTCGCCAGTATTCTCAGCAGGATCAGGCCCGCCATGCCACCGGCAAAGGCCAGTAGCGGCAGAGTAATCACCGGTAGTGACGGTAAGAGAAGCAGCGCGCCCACAGAGGCCAGGCTGGCGGCATGGTTTACGCCGAGGATATCCGGTGATGCCAGAGGGTTACGCACGATCCCTTGCACCAGCACGCCTGCCACCGCGAGGGCTGCACCGACAAGCAGCGCCAGCAGCAATCGCGGCAGGCGGTACGCCGTTAATACGAAATGATATTCGCGCCCGGTCTGCCAGTCGTTCAGCAGAGCACGCCAGGGAACGGCGATCACCCCCATTTGTAGTGACAAAGCCGAAAGTCCTGCCAGCGCGAGGGCGATGAAAATGACGAACGCAATTTTCATCCACGCCTCCTGACCAGCCAGACAAAACAGGGTGCACCAATCAGCGCCACTACTGCCCCCGCGGGCAATTCGCCAGGGAAGGCCAGCGCTCGGGCCAGAACATCAGCCAGCAGCAGCAGCGTGGCGCCCATAAGCATGCTCATCGGCAGGACCTTGCGCTGATCGAATCCCACCCAGAAGCGAGCCAGATGCGGCATCAGCAGACCGATAAACGCCACCGGACCTGCCACGCTGACGCAGGTACCGACCAGAAGCAGCACCAGAATATTGATGATCAAACGGAGCTTCGGCAGATTCACCCCCAGCGTGCGGGCGGTGCTGTCACTGACGTTAAGCAGGTTCAGTTGATTAGCCAGCAGCAATACCACCGGTACAGCAACCACTACCATTGGGAAAAGCTGCCAGAACTCCTGCCAACGTGCGTGGGATACGCCTCCCGCAAGCCAGTAAAAAATGCCGTAGGCGTGATCTTCCGTCAGCAGCAGAGTGATGCGGGTAAGGGCCATGCAGAAAGCCGAGAACGCGATGCCCGCGAGGATCAGTTTGTTTCTGTCCTGGGTGTGGCGAAATCCACCACCTGCGGTCATCACCATCAGCCAGCTTACGCCGCCACCGCAGGCGGCTATAAAGGCGATGGAGTAACCCGTAACGGGCGCAGGGCTGATAGCGCTGGTAAGTGCCATCGCCAGCGCTGCGCCACTGTTAATACCGAGTAGTGAAGGGGAGGCCATTGCATTATGCGTCAGGGTCTGCAGCAGCGTTCCCGCCAGAGCCAGGCTTGCGCCGATCAAAATGGCGACCAGGCTTCTTGGCAAACGAAGGTTTTGCACCAGCGCTTGTGGAAGCGTCGGCGTATGGCCTGGCAGCAGGGCGTGAATGGCATCAACGCCAGAAACAGGAATGGCCGAGTAGCAAAACAGACTCAGCCAGAAGATAGCGATAAGCGCGACAAGGGGAAGACCCCACTGTAGCGCTGGATGTTTGAAAATTGTCATTTCACATCGGATAAAGGCTGGTGGTGAAAGATTTTTACCGTGTCGCTGGCAATGCGTTCGGCTGCGAAAATGCCGCGCATCCGCGCCCAGGCGTTACTGTCGACCGACGCCGTCTGCTGTTTTTGCGCCGCAGTTAACATCTGCCACAGCGGGTCTTGTTGCCAGCGTTTCACGATGCTCTCTTCACGATAGTGCGCGACCAGCAGCCATGCCGGATTGAGCGCCAGCAGTTGTTCCAGACCGATGGACGGCATAGACGAACCCGCCATAGCTGCAGGCACCGTCAGCCCCAGAGAGGTCAGGACGCCCCCGGTCCAGGTCTCCTGAGTATGCAGGTTGAACTGCTGCTCTCGGGACGTACCAAACACCACCATCGTGTCTTTTGGCAGTTGGCTGGCCCACGCTGACATCTGTTGTTGGTGTTGCGCCAGGCGTGACTGCATCTGTGCTTTTTTACCCACAATTTCACCGATGATGGCCGCAGATTGCAGATTTTCAGCGTAGGTTTCATTGCGGGACTTGAGCAGCAGCACAGGTGCTATTTGCTGTAAGGCGATGTAAATACCCGCATGGCGGCTGCTGTCGGCAATGATCAGATCCGGTTTCAGCGCGCTGATGGCTTCTAAACTCGGCTGCGCACGCGTGCCGACAGACTGCCAGGGTTTCAGATGGGCACGAACCTCTGGAAGAATGCGTGTGGCATCGTTATCGTCGGCAATGCCGACCGGACTGACATCGACAGCAGCCAGTGCGTCCGCGAACGACAGTTCCAGCACCACTATCCGTTGTGGCGTTTTATCAAGCGTAAAGGTGCCATGTTCGTCATGAACCGTGGCGGCAAAAGCATGGCCGGTGAGCAGCAGAGCGGCGAATAGCGTGCGTAATGGTGTGAACATGTAAATTGCCTGCGTCGGGTGGCGTTTCGTTTGCCCGACCTACAAAAACAGCATGCAGGCCGGGTAAACGGGGTTTAGAACTTCAACGAACCCTGCATATACAGCGTGCGCGGCTGGCCTGCGTAGATGCCTTTGTTGTTGTCGTCGTAAGAGCGGGTGAAATACTCTTGGTCGAAGATATTTTTCACACCGAACGCCAGGTTCAGGTCTGCCATCTGCGGGCCGAAGTCATAGGCTACGCGTGCGCCCCAGAGCATAAAGCCAGGGATGCGACCGGTACTGCCATCAGCGCTCTCTTTAACGGTGTTGGCGTTATCCGCAAACTGGCTGGACTGGAAATCGCTATTCAGGTTGAAGGTCCAGTTGCCCGGCTTATAGTCCACGCCCAACGTGCCTTTGTGTTTTGGTGAGAAGGGCACCTGATTGCCATAGGTATCGCCTTTCTCGCGAATCTCAGCGTTCACATACGCATAGCTTGCGTAGACTGAAACGTTGTCGAGCGTTGGCGTCAATGTGCCGAGATCATAGCGAGTCTGAGTTTCCAGTCCGGTATGACGCGTTTTACCGCGTGCAGTAACGGTGTCGTTGGTTTGGTTGGAATCGTACTGATTATTAAAGTTAATCAGGAACAGCCCCATTTCCGCCGTCAGCGCGCCATCGTCGTATCGGGTTCCGAGCTCCCAGGTTCGCGCTTTTTCCGGTTCCACATTGCCGCTTTGCACAGCCTTGCCAATTTGGCTGTACTGTACGGTGCCGAATGAGCCTTCAGTGTTTGCATAAAGATTCCAGCTATCAGTCAGGTGATAAAGCACATTTAGCGCCGGAAGTGGGGCGTTGTAGCTTACTTCCTCATGTGTGCCTTTGATGGCGTTGTTCTGGTATGACTCGATATGTTCAAAGCGCATACCCGGTGTGATAGTCCAGTTGCCAATGTCGATTTTGTCATCCAGATACCAGGCATGCGCTTCGGTGCCGGAACGAGTGTCGCGGTCGTAAGGGCTGGCGCTGGACGGCAGTTGTCCACTGCTGGTGGCAGTGTAGTAACGCATTTCATGCGTCGACTCGCTCACATAACGGTATCCCACGCCCACTTCGTGCGCGGAAGGACCCACCATAAAGCTCTGACTGTAGTGTGGTTCAATGCCGCGTACCCAGTAGTTACGCGGTGAAAGGGTGAGGCGTTTTCCCTGTTCCAGGTAGCCGCTGCGCAGGGTTTCAGTGTAGAAGCCCTGAATATTGAATTTATGTTGGCTGTCCGGCTGGAACTGATAGCCGAGGCTTGCCAGCTTGCGGCGCCCCCAGAAGCGATCGTAAGGGCGCGTGGATTGCCAGCGGTCGGCATCGTAATCCGCGCGAGACAGGCCGCCGGGCATGTCAGCTTCACCGTCGTAGTATTGCAACAGACTGTTGAAGGTATGCACTTCGTTTGGCGCATATTTGCTTTTCAGCATCAGGTCGTCGATGCGGGTCGCGCTGTGTTCGCGCCAGTCGCTTCCACGTGTACCGGAGTAAAGCAGGGCGGTACCAAAACCGTTATCCGCCGTGCCACCCACCATCAGGTTGTGCGTTTCTTTTGGGTTATTTTGTGAAGATGTTGGGCTGAGCTGGCCTTCCACGCCGGCTTCCATGCCGAAGTCTTGCGGAATAGCGCGGGTAACAAAGTTCACCACACCGCCCACGCTCTGTGGCCCGTAACGCACCGCGCCACCGCCGCGAACCACGTCGATGGCGTCCATATTTCCGAGTGAGACGGGCGCCAGTGAAAGCTGCGGCTGGCCGTAAGGGGCAAACGGCACGGGAATACCGTCCATCAGCACCGTTGAACGGCTGGCCAGGCGCGGATTCAGGCCGCGAATACCAAAGTTCATTGCCAGATCGTGGCTACCGGTGCCGTTGTTTTCTGGGGCGGTAACGCCAGGAATGCGGTTCAGTACCTCGCGCATGGATGTTGCGCCGGTTTTGGCAAAATCCTCACGGCGGATAACGTCACGTGCGCCGGCATGCTCGAATACGTCGTTTTCGCGCGCATCCCCCAGCCAGTCGCCCACCACGGTCAGGGCATCTTCTTGCGGTGTTGGTGCGGGCTCCAGCGTCCAGCTGTTATTACCCAGCGGTTTCAACTGCAGGCCACTACCGTTCAGCAGGTGTTGCAGGCCGGTTTCGACGTCGTAGTCACCGTGAAGACCGTTACTCTGTTTGCCGCGCGTCAGGCTGGCGTCAACCGACAGGGTAATTCCGCTGAGCGCGGCATACTGATTAAGGGCTTTGTCGAGCGAACCCGGTGCAATATCAACCTGCGCTGCGAAGGCGGATAACGACAGCCCGGCCAGCGGCAGCAGGCTCAGGCGAACGGCGTTAACCAAAGGTGTTGTTTTGCGAAAAACGCGTAAAGGCGTCATACCTTCTCCATCATCATTTTTGTTGTGTTCATCTATGAGTCGAATGAGAAGGGTAAAAAGGACAATCGAAATGAGAATTATTTTTCTTACAGTGCGGAAATATTTACCCAGTATCGCGTAACTGACTGAATTTTCACTGGAAGAGTCTTGTCAATAACATCCAGGATTGCATCAGTATTTTTCAGCGGGAAAGTGCCACTCAGGCGTAACCCGGCTACAGCCGGATCGCAGCGCAGCACGCCGTTGCGATAACGGCTCAGCGTGGCAATCACTTCACTCAAAGGTTTATCGCTGAAGCTCAGAATGCCCTGCGTCCAGGTGGCGCTTTCATCATCCGCTGAGGCTACTGCACCAAATTCAGACGCGCTAAACTGCAGGCTCTCGCCAGCGCTGACGATGCGTTTTTCCTGCGGACGATTTGCCAGTAAGACTTCAACAGCGTGTTGTTGAACGACAACGCGTGTGACGTTGTCATGCTGGTAGACGGTAAATTCTGTGCCTAATGCGGTGAGCTGGCCCTGACGGGTCACAACGCGGAAAGGTCTCTGCTGCGCGTCTTTTGCGGTAGTAATAGCAATTTCTCCGTACCAGAGATGGACAGCGCGTTGACGCGTATCAAAATGAACGTCCGCGGCGCTTTGTGTGTTGAGCGTCAGCAGCGAGCCATCTTCCAGCCGCTGATGGCTGACCGCGCCTTTGGCGGTGCGGTAATCCGCGCGCAGACCTTCACCGGCTTCAGACTGCCAGAGCTGCCAGCCGCCGCCCACGCCGAGCAGCAGCAGTAGCCCTTTCATGACATGACGACGGGTAAGGCGCGTATCGTGCAGCGCCCGGCTGGCAACATCGCCCGGTACGCGGCTGAGCTGGCTGCGCAGGTTTTCAACCTGTTGCCAGGCCCACTGATGATCTTTGTCCTCTTCGTACCATTGTTGCCAGCGCGCTTCTTGCTGTGGGCTGACACGCTCGCCGCTCAATACAGCATACCAGTGCGATGCCGAGCGCAATGCCTGGCGGCGAGAATCGGTGATAGAAGCGTTCACAGACCGTGCTCCAGACGAAACAGCAGACAATGTTCGATAGCCTTTGCCATATACTTTTTCACCGAACTGACGGAGATACCGAGCTTCAGCGCGATCTCGCTGTATGTCAGACCATCCAGTTGCGAAAGCAGAAACGCTTCTCGTGTTTTTCCGTTCAGCCCGTCAAGCATGCTGTCGATGAGTTGCAGGGTTTCGAGCTGGCTCTCGCGTTCCTCGGGGGAAGGCGCGAGCGCCTCCGGCATAAGCGCCAACATCTCCAGATAGGCTTTTTCCAGCGCGTTTCGGCGAAACAGGTCGACCATCACCCGTTTGGCGAGAGTGCACAGAAAGGAGCGCGGATCGCGGATCGTCGAGAGCGAGTCGCTGCCCATTACCCGTAGAAAAGTGTCCTGGGCAATGTCATCTGCATCAAAGGCGGACTGGAGTTTGCGCGTCAGCCAGCTTTTCAACCAGCCGTGATGTGCGCCATAAAGCGACTCGAGCGTAAAGGAAGCAGTGGTAGTGGCGTGGTCAGACATGTGGAATGTATCAAAAGTTAATTATCACGCGATTATAGTAATATGAGAATGGTTATCATTACAATTATAAATATAATTGTATTACGTTGAACTTCTTAATGCGTTGTTATTTATACAAATGTTATGAGGTGGATATCGGATGGGGAAGGGGAGTCTGCTTCTGGCATGTGACGGTTGGAATGACATCTGACCATGTCTGCTGTGAGCATGGAGCAGACGAATGCTTTAAAGCATGCTGAACTCTTTAAAAGTAAACCGTCTTGGGAGGACACCGAGAGCAGAGCAGCTGTTACTTTTCGGGAAAAGGTGAGTTGCGGATCAGGAAATGCTCAATCGAGTCGATTAAACCGGGAGCTAAGGGGAGCGCGGGTTCAGCGTATGTCGCGATATTCGCTTTGCGATCGTCCGAAGTCACCTCTTTCATAACATGGTTCATATTGGGCAGTATAACCAGGGACGCTTGAGGATTCGCGGCCTTAAGCAGTCTTGCATCCGTTTCTTCCACCTGGAGATCGCGTTGCCCTTGTAGCACTAACACGGGTTTGGAAATACTCGAAATGAGATGACCCGGATTATATGAAAATGCATTGATCAAAAACCCCTGAACAGCAGGATTAAAGATACTTTGCAGTGCTGGGTGAATATTCGTAATATCGACTCGCCGCCGATGCTCCAGAGCATCAATTATCGGCAGCGCCTGCTTTAATAGAATTTCATTTTCCGGATTAGCGTTAAGTTGCCCCCTCAACACCTCGCCCATCGGCCTCCCAGGCGTTGCGATAAGAACCACACCGCACACATTCTCTTCTTGAGCCGAGGCAAGTGCGACTACACCCCCTTCGCTGTGTCCTAAAACCCAAACACAGGGAGTGTGCATGTGACGTCTAAGCACGTCTACCCAGGATCGAATGTCGTCAACATAGTCAGCAATCGTCACCGCATTGGCATCGTCTACGGCCATTGCGCTAGCGAACATTCCACGTTTGTCGATACGAAGCGTCGCAAAACCTTTGGCAGCCAGGCCTTCAGCAAGAAGTCGGTAAGGCGATGCATTCACACCAAGCGGGTTGTTTCCATCCCGATCGGTTGGCCCGGAGCCAGGAACGATAAGAACAACGGCTGTTGGTTTTGAATTCGGGGTGAGTAACGTGCCTTTCAAAGGGCCTTTTGGCCCTGCGGCATCCAGGGCAGTTTCGGAAAAGGTCACCGGTACTGCCGCCAGACTCACAAATGGGCAAGCGCCCAAAAGGGCAATTGAGGCGGCAATATTCATTGGAGATGTTCCTGTAAAATTCAGCGTACCCGTCAATTTATATTATAAATATGGCCTGCTCTACATTGATTAATATATCAGCGGTGATAGAAAACGCCGCTTCTGGGCACAGAGCGGACGTACTGGGTGAGTTTAAAGTCTACTGTGAGCGAAGAGTGGACATCTCAACTCATTGTTGTTCCGGTCTATTGATATGGAAGCCTGGAACGGCAAGCGTCTGGAACAAATACCTGCGGCTATTATGAATGAAGTGTTGGCCAGACTAAGTTGAGGTTTTGATATGCGCAATGAGCAATGGCATAAAAGCAAAAAGCCTGCTTAGTTTCCTAAGCAGGCTTCTTAAATATGGCTCCTCTGACTGGACTCGAACCAGTGACATACGGATTAACAGTCCGCCGTTCTACCGACTGAACTACAGAGGAATCGTTTGAACGAGGCGCATATTAGCGAGGGTGGTGAGGCTTGTCAAAGGGGTAAATACATTTGTGTGTTCGTTTGCTGACAAAATCAGCAAAGCGGCGATCTTTCCGTCTTTTTATGCTTTTGCCCCATTCTGGTGCGTGTCTACCTCTTCCAGGGCAGCCTGAATGAGATACTTAGGTGTGCAGAATGATCTTCCTTCGCTTTTACTCCTGACTTTACGCGGCTTTAACCGTAAAACACCGTTTTAGACGAAAGTGGCAAGCATCTTGCAATCCTGAATTTAATGACTGCCAGCACGGGTTCTGGTATTCCGACAGGAGGCAAAATGAACTTCAGACGACTGAAATATTTCGTGAAAATCGTCGATATTGGTAGCCTGACCCAGGCAGCGGAAGTGTTGCACATTGCGCAACCCGCGCTGAGCCAGCAGGTCGCTACGCTGGAAGGTGAGCTGGATCAGCAATTGCTGATTCGTACCAAGCGTGGCGTCACGCCGACGGAAGCAGGAAAAGTGCTATATACCCACGCCCGGACGATTTTACGTCAGTGCGAACAGGCGCAACTTGCGGTTAATAACGTGGGCCAGACCTTGAGTGGACAGGTCTCTATCGGCCTTGCGCCGGGGACAGTCGCGTCATCCATTACCATGCCGTTATTACAGACGCTACGTGCCGAACTGCCTGATGTGCTGGTCTATTTGCATGAAAACAGTGGGGCAGTGCTGAATGACAAGCTGCTCAGCGGGCAATTAGATATGGCAGTGCTCTATGAGCGTTCTCCTGTGGCGGGCATCAGCAGTCAACCGTTGCTTAAAGAGGATCTGTACCTGGTCGGCACGCGTGACTGTCCTGGCCAAAGCGTCGATTTAGCCGCAGTGGCGCAGATGAATTTGTTCTTGCCACGGGATTACAGCGCGGTTCGCCTGCGCGTGGATGAAGCTTTTTCGCTACGTCGCTTAACGGCTAAAGTGATTGGCGAAATTGAGTCTATCTCCACCCTAACGGCCGCCATTGCCAGTGGTATGGGTGTCACAGTGTTGCCTGAGTCGGCCGCCCGTTCATTATGCAATGCGGCTAACGGCTGGATGGCGCGCATCACAACACCGTCGATGAATCTGCCATTATCGTTGAACGTATCCGCCAGAGGGAGCTTATCGCCCCAGGCGCAGGCCGTGAAGGAGATCCTGTTGTCGCTGGTCAGCCGTCCGGCGCTGGAAAATCGCGAGCTGCAGCTAGTCAGCTAAACCTTATTCCCGCAAGGAATAAGATGCAGGTTTTTATTATTTGTTATGCCGGGCATCAGACTTTAACAATAGCGTAATGTCTGATGTGCCCGGAGCGAAACGTGAATTTCCAGCAACTTAAAATAATCCGCGAGGCGGCCCGTCAGGATTACAACCTGACAGAGGTCGCGAATATACTGTACACCTCGCAGTCGGGCGTCAGCCGACACATTCGTGAACTTGAAGATGAACTTGGTATCGAGATTTTTATCCGTCGCGGTAAACGCCTGTTGGGCATGACCGAACCGGGTAAAGCCTTGCTGGTTATTGCCGAGCGTATTCTGAATGAGGCCAGTAATGTTCGTCGACTGGCGGATCTGTTTACCAATGACACGTCCGGCGTTCTGACGATTGCCACCACGCATACCCAGGCACGCTATAGCTTGCCTGCGGTGATAAAAGCTTTTCGTGAGCTGTTCCCTGAGGTGCGTCTGGAACTTATTCAGGGTACGCCACAGGAGATTGATGTCCTGCTACAAAATGGCGGGGCAGATATCGGAATTGCCAGTGAGCGGCTGAGCAGCGATCCATTGTTGGTGGCTTTTCCCTGGTTTCGTTGGCACCACAGCCTGCTTGTTCCTAATGACCATCCATTAGTGAAAGCCTCTCCGCTCACGCTGGAGTCTATTGCTCACTGGCCGTTAATTACCTATCGTCAGGGGATTACAGGGCGTTCCCGCATCGATGAAGCATTTGCTCGCAAAGGGCTGATACCGGATATTATTCTCAGCGCCCAGGACTCGGATGTGATTAAAACTTACGTGTCGCTGGGGTTGGGGATTGGGCTGGTGGCAGAGCAATCCAGCGGCGAGCAGGAAGAGGGGACCTTAACCCGTCTGGATACCCGGCATTTGTTTGATGCAAATACCGTTTGGCTGGGGCTTAAACGCGGACAGCTGCAGCGCAACTACGTCTGGCGATTCATCGAGCTATGCAATGCAGGGCTATCCGTCGATGAAATTAAGCGCCAGGCGATGGAGCCAGATGAAGCGGTGATTGATTATCAGATTTAACTACCAAAGCCCGTGAGCGAACGGGCTTCTCTGACGTCGCTGAATGGCGGGTAGAAAGCTGCGTTACCTCAAGGTCTCCAGCCTCAGATCCTGCGTCGGCACCCGCGACAATATCGAACAAGACACCGCCCGTCCCGAATCCGCATAAATAAACTGAAATCCATTCTTCACCGAAAGAACATCTCGATTGGTAAACGTATAGAATTTATTACTCTGACTACGGCGGGCATCGGAAATATAAAAACTATTGTTTTCCCACAGCACGCTAACGTGCTGGAACAAATGAAATGTCACCTCCGCCCAGCCTCTGTCCGGGCAACGTAGCGTGACTTTCTCACCGGCTATTGTACTCAGTGGAATTACTAATAAAGCGGTTAGCGCTGCTTTCAGCAGTATCGGCATGGGCAAGTATGGGTCTCATTCTGATGTCGTTGCACGATAAGATACTTAACCCTGACGTTAACGAATTGGATCATAGAGACATTTTGCATAAGCAGACGGACATTCTCCCGTCGGCAGTATGGAAAAACCTGGTGTGGAGTGAAGCGGTCTACCTGGCGAATGGGATCGCAGAAAAGCAAAAAGCCTGCTTAGTTTCCTAAGCAGGCTTCTTAAATATGGCTCCTCTGACTGGACTCGAACTTCATCTGTATCTCCTGTTATTACGGACTTTGTTAAAGTTAACTATATTTTTACCAACATATTTACCATCATTATTATTTTCTTATCAATAAAATGTCAATTAAAAACAATTTGTTGTTGTCATAATCATCTAACTATATGAATCTCATTTCACTTTAGACATCAACATGATGTTGTCGTTATTTTTGTAAAAATAATTAATATAAAACAATTTGTTATTATGTAGAAAAGAAAAAATATTTAGTCAAGATGAAAGCACTTACATCCAAGATCACCTATCTGCTCTCACACCATCCTGAAAACCCGCCCCTCTTTTCCACTTTCTCTATCATGTTGAATGGGTTAACTTTTATGAAACACAAAAGCAATGGGTAGAACAATGACTACACAAAAGGAAATGGAAGAACTCAGAACAGCGTTATCTTGGTTTGATGTACGCCGATATGATGGCCTGAAAGATCTCACCCTAGAACAAATCTATGCAGAGCTTGAAAGACGGATGTTGGCTTACAAAACAAGACAACAATGGGAAACAGCAGGCAAAGATAATCAAATGCAAGCTATATACCATGATGCCAAAATCAGATGTGGTGATGTGATACTTCAATCGGACTGGATTTCAGACAATCACAGACTGTCACATAGCTATGCTGTAAGACCAATGAGCAGAGTCCAATTGTTCAACTATGGGCGGGCTATGTATCGGCTGGAGACTTCAGAGCAAACAGACCCTGTTACAGTGAGTTCGGACTACATCTCTGAGTATCTTAAACAAGGAGGCATGAACCCTGCTAACAAGATGCTGATTGAAATTGACTTGGAAGAAGCCAGCAGTGACGATCTCGCAGAACATCTGAAAGTACTGATTGCTCTATGGCAAAAGCACCTAAAAACGCCTAAACCGCCGAAACGAAAGTTTAGGTTTGGTCATAGGACCTTTGAAAGAATACTTGATTACAAAGTCATCCCTTTGATGGATTTGATCTCATGGGAACAGCTCTACAACGAAGGTAAGAATATACCTTTCACAATTTTAGCTGACATCCTGCATGGTAATAATGGGATCCGAAGTAGTGAGAACATCAAAGATACTGATTATAATTACGCGAAAAGTTATCTTGATAACGATGAGTACTTCAAGGTTTTAAATGATTTCTATATCAAAAATAATATTTTAAAGGACTGGAAAATTGCTGAAGTCATAACAATTAACGATAAAGCTCCTGATAAAAATAGAAAGTAAACACAAGGGATGTTCACATTCTGCGAATGTCCCTATAAAGAGTATCCCGCCAAAAATTTCCGCGAAACTCACGGTTAGCGAACGTCCCTAGTTTATAACCAGCCAAAACCCTAGAATTATCTCCATCGAACAACACAGGAGATAAACATGGTTCAAAACAAAACAGATAAACATCCAAAGCTTATTCGGTTATCCGAAGTAATAAGAAGAACAGGATTTGGTAAAACGTGGATATATACCTTAATAAGAGCGGGTAAATTTCCTAAGCAAGTAAAAATCGGATTGCGGTCTATAGCATTTATTGAAAGTGAGATAGATGAATGGATTTGCAAAATCATTTCTGATTCTCGCAATCATATCTAAAATATATTTATTAAATAATGAGGAGTTAAGATGAAAAAAGGTGATATTGAACTTTGTGGTTTTATAGTTACTAATGACGAAACAGAAATATTTGCAGAACTAGCTATAGAGAACTTTAAGAAACATGTTGTGGTTATGGCTCAGTGCATGGGGGATGACTATAAACGACATTTGTATGACAGGAAATATATTGAAGAGGTTTTCAATAAGGTTATAGAAAGAACAAAAGAAGATTTCAATAAAGCGATGAAAGATGATTCAAGAACGGAATATAGGTTATTCATGGATAAAGTCAAAAATAATCTGGAATCTATATATTCATTGTTTTGTGTTCACTTGTAATAAAAGAGGAAAATAAATGAAAGAGAAAAGTATGGAATGGGACGAAACCCCGATTAGCATAATGGCAACAAATCCTGAAACAGCAAGTTTCATCTCTGATGTGATAGATACATACAATGAGTTCATACATTATCTATATTATAACATGAAGGATGGTTTATTTTTAAAAATAATAAGGGATGGGTTGATTGTAGAGAAATATATTAAATGTATTATCCAAATGACATTGAATGAATGGATAGAAGATGAAAAGGACACAAAGAAAATACATTTACATGAGACTAAGATTGTTATGACAGGTTTTCATGACATTATTATTAAATGCCATGAAAAGAACAGCCCTATCGTTTATTATAAAACTATAGAGCTAAGCCACAACAAACAAACTATAATCTAAAACAAGGAGTAATAACATGAGTGAAAAACTGATAAAAGAATCCCAGAAGGTTTTCATGCATATGGCAAGTTTATTCTATGAAATGAAAATAAATACGCTTAAGGAAATCCGTCCCGATGAAGTAGAGACATTAATGAAGGATGATGCATTCATGGATGGTATTTATAAGGCTTGTATCAAAAATGCAAGTTCATCGTTTAAAAAAGTAGTCAGGGCCGAGTATTTTGAAGTAGGACATTCAGTAAAAATGGTTGATAAGGTGGTGGTATTGATGACACTACGTGTTAATCACAAAAAGAGATTAGGTATTATTTAAAAAATCCATCCAGCCTCATTTGTGTGGCGGAAAATAAAAAACAAACAAATATCATTTAATAGTGAGAAATGATCATGAGAAAAAATATTGAAATTAAAAATGTATCTACAGAGGTGTTTTATTATTTGGCCCTGCGTTCTTTTGAAGCAAGCTGGAAATCCTTGCAAGAGATGTGCAGTTATAATATCTCGTACTATGTTGATGATGCCGAAGTGATGAGTCTGTTTATTCAAAATGTGATAGCACATATCAGCAATCACTTCTACAAGTTTACTTCACTGGAAGGCAATAGTGGAAGTCTTACTGAGGTTAACTTTGAAGAGGTGGCAGAACGGCTTGTACGCCATTCTTGGATATTTTGTAAGTAACAATATAACCTAAATAATCCGAGTTGCAGGAAGGCGGCGACGCACATGCAGCTTGAAGTATAACGGGTATAGATCTGGAATATGGTTGTGCCATCATCAATGTCGTTTATAACAACTAATGTCTTACTGATTATTTACTGAAAAATAAGGATGAGAAAATGAAAGAGATTGTATTAAACAGTCATGATAAAACAAAAAATGAACTTATTGCTAACATCTTACAAGGGTTCTGTAATGAGATATATGCTATTTACGAAAAAGATCCTGAAACAGCAATCTCGATTTTGAGTTGGGGGAAATATTCAGAAGTTATTTATGATGTATTGATAACTCGTGAGATAATGAAATACTCTATTAAAAATAATACATATGATATCGATAAAAATGATTTGAAGGAAGAGATCTTACATTGGCATCTGGAGCATATCATTGAACTCGCGTTTAAGAATATAAATCAGGATGAAAATCAAGACCCTGTTTATTGGAAGTTAAAAATGACGGTGATGTGATATTAAAATATGATGAATATTCCCTCGTGTAGAGGGAAATAATCCTGTAATGAAGCGGAGATAACCAATATGATTGATGAATTCCATGTTATGTATATGTATAAAAAAATCCAAGCTGAAGCTGCGACGACTGATATGAAAACACTGGAACAGCTTTTGAAGAAGTTCCGTCAAGTCGTTGCGGAGCGCCGGGAAGAATACTATCTGGAGATTGGTGAGAAAAAGGTACAAAACTTGGGGGCTAAGAGATTACAACAGTTGCTTGAGAAAATGGTGCGTGAACGTGTATCGCCGGAAAGCTTATTCAAATAATGATAGCCCGGACACGAAATGTGGACGAACATACCGGGTAAACTGATAACAGCAATTGTAATAACTCGACTGGTGAAGGTATTGTTAGTTTGTCTAAAGCATACAGGGGTGTTGAACTGATGTGATAGTTGCCATCTGGCAAAGTAGTGCCTGATAGCCTTTCTACTTCCTCAGTGGAGAGAACTGAGTGAGGTTTTGGGCAGACCATTCCATTGCTAAGCTGGCTTTTCATGTTGAGAAGGGTTCTGATGAAATTAGAGAGGACTTGCATGGATTTTGAAGAGAAAAAAGAACGAGCCATTTCCATTATGAAAAGCAAGAAAATGTGGAGCAGTAACTATGCCCCCCCACTGCTACGCCTCGCATGGAAAATGGGTATCAGGATACCTCCGTTGCCTTTCGCGAGATTCTGGCAAGTCGCTTTGTTGATGGGAATACCGATTGGCTCTGTCTGGGGAATACTGATGTGGTTTTTTACATGGAAGGAATCGGGGATGGATCCAACTGATGCTATTGCTAGAAGTTTGTTATTTGACGTTTGGATGGGGATTTCTATGGCGTTGTACCACTGGTGGAGAAGAGTAGCTAATAATCTTCCAGATTGGAATAGTCTTGAGTAAAACAGGCTACATCCAACAGGACGTTAGCTGAAAGCGATAGAAAAATGTTTAGAGTCTACGTTCATAATCCGTGACTATTGAAAATGCGTAAGTTTGTGGGAAAATGAGGACAATGCTAGCCTGATGAAAATTGAACTGACAATAAAACAGAAAACAACACTTGAAGAGCTACAACCGCGTAGCCGTGATCATCATGTTCAGTACAGGTACGCTTTCTTCTGCCGAAAATTGGTCAACTGCCATGATCACTTAGTCTTAGCGTATTAATGAAAAAAAAGGACCCACGGGGGTCCTGTAAAAGGATGATAATTTTATAGTTGTGAGAAATACAAAATAACTATATCAGCAAAAGGAACGGATAAAAACAACGAAAAGTGTTCAATTTTGTACATTTATGGAAGGTAAAAATCATTTGCGAAAACCATGTCGTATGCAGGAATGATGGCGGCGGATTGACAGGGGGATGCCGTAGGCAACTGCGGGGATGTGGTCGGAAATTACTATTTGCCGATACACATCATAATAAAAACCGCCAAATCAGATTGACGGTTTTAGAGTGATTAGATCGCAAAGTCTTCCAGTGTTTTACCTGCTTCGATAGCAGCAGTGATTGCTTTAGGAGTTCGGCCCTGACCTGTCCAAGTCTGCTCATTACCGTTTTCATCTGTATATTTGTATTTAGCAGGGCGTGGAGCACGAGTCGATTTGGCTTTAGGCTGAGATGAGCCAACAGCAGCAAGGAGTTCTGCTGGATCAATACCATCTTCTAACAGTTTCTGGCGGAAGGCTTCAAGCTTAGCCTGACGTTCTTCTTGTTCTTTACGGACGGCACTTTCTTCCTCACGACGATCTTCAACGATTGCTGTTAACTTTTCCAGCATCTCTTCAAGCGTTGCCAGATCAGTTTCACGGGCCTGTGCGCGAAGTGTACGAATATTGTTCAGTGCCTTGAGAGCTTCACTCATAGTATGTCATCCGGTGTTTTAAAATGGGTGTTTAATAAAAGAATGTAGGCGGTGTTGTTGAACAGTCAAAAAATACCGGCCAGTCAATAATATAGTAAATATTGTCGGTTAAGCAATCTTAAAACATCCCATTTGACACGTATAACATTGAGTAGTTCTTCAAAAAAACATTTTCCTGCGTTTTTGGCTTGATGGTTCGAACTCTGATGAGATTTGGGAGAGTTGTTCAAGACTCTGTTCAACAGAGCGCTGAAACTCAACAGCAGCTTCTGTACGCTGTTTTATCACCAAGGCTACTATTTCGTCATCGCTTTTTTCTGAAATTGCCTTGCGGTATAAAGAACGTTCTTGACATAATTCAAGATTACCTGATGACTTCGCTGATGTGTTAGCTTTTGAACTGCTGATGGGATTTAATTCATCAATAAAGCATTCAATAAGAGATTCTCTCCTTTTATCAAGTTTGCGAAGTTCGGTATGTGCAGACTTAAATTTTTGAGCCTGAGCCAATGGAATGTCATCGGAACGCAGTTTGCGATATTCATTTCTGTATTCTTCTATCGAAATATGATTTTTTAGTTCTTTGACTGTGTTTACGTATTCGATTAAGTCACTGTTGTCTGTTTTTACTTTTCTCATATAAAACCTCGTTAATAAAAATAGTGGATATTTTATATTACGAGATATGGTGTTAGTGTAAAATTAGCTCTTTAGCTCTCTTGGCAAGAAAATACCTTTAATGCAATCGTGGTTTATTACGGCGATTTTTTTAGCCTGTTTTCCCGCTGGTAATTAATTTTTATTATTCACTATTTTCTTTTTGTCCTTCAAGTAATAAGTTTTCATGAAAGTTAAACGATCACCATTAAACATATAGTCTGGATTAATAAAATAATAGTTCTGTATCATGGTCTCTGCGATAAACTTCTTGTCAGCAAGTTCTTTCATTCCTTTGAAATATGTTGTTCTTGATATTTTCACTACATCTTGTTCAACAATATCGTATGACATCAAAATAGTATCAGTATCCTTATTATCTCTGATAGCAAGATAAAGGATCTTGAAAACTTTTTTACCCGATGAAGAAAGTCCTTCGATAGCCGATACTCCGTCAACATAAAGTTTCACGAACTGTGTCTTATCTATCTCCATAGCCTGATAGAAACCGCCATTACCAACTTGCTCTCCAGTATTTTCATTAACTAATGCTAATCGATCTTTTCCTGTAGTAATACGTCTGACGCCAGTTTTTGTATGTAGACTCGTATCATTAAGAAATGGGTTTTTAGTATGACGTGGGAGACCTCTTCTTGATTTCTTTACTTCAGTTTGTATCTTATTTTCTATCATGGTATTTACTCCTTTATTTTTTAGTTATACATTTAAGTAAATACTATAATTTGCGTACAAGTCAATATTTAAAGTTTATATTTTTAAGATTAACTAACACTTAATGTTTTTACTTGTGAAACTTGTAGTGCTACAGAATATATATAAATAACACTTTATCATTTTTATTTGAGAATACTTATCAACTTAAGTACCGGGATTCGGGACTTTAACTCCCGGATGTCGGTACTTGGTTTCAAGCTATAGCTGGCCTGAGCGCATTTTTCTTCTTCATTATTAAATTAGCGAAGCTGAGAACAACTATACAGAGGCATTTTAGGGGTATAGTTTTACTTTTTATTGCATTGTTTATCTCTCTTCAATTTATATCTCAGCGAAGTGATTGTTTCAAACAATCACTAAGCGCTGCTGATATCTTAGTAAAGATGAAATTGTTTTTCCTTTACGTCACTGCGGCTACCGCCGAAATTCTTCATGGATAAATCCATCATCAACAGGGATGAACCCTGTTCCAGCAATGTGATTGTTTTGAACAATCACGAAGTGCTGCTGCTGAAAATATAGTTTTACTATAGGTTTAAGAGCAAATGCTATATGTCGGTAGTAAGATCATATGTGCAGGCACAGGATCTGTTTTCGATTTTAGTATAATACTTTGAACATTAAATCTCATTTCATATCAGTGTTAGGGCGTAGCCGTGCGGCAGCACATGAGCGTTAGCTCATAAGATAAATATTTTATTCAAAAAGAATAATAACAAAGAAGTAATCCATGTTGCGCATGGTGAGTTAAATTTGATTTTCATCAGCGATAAATGGTATTTAATTACATAACAGACAAAATAAGGAAGGCATGTAATGAAATACATAAAAACAATAAGTATCTTTAAATCAAATGAAAACATCCCTTTTATGACGTGTATCGTAAACGATATAGAAGAAAATAAAAATGGGATAAAGCTTACACTGGAAAACAGCGAAAACATCAATATTAAAGATTACGGTTATTTCTTCCTGTCAGAGGCCGAAGGCGATTTGGATAGGGAGCGAATGGTAAGTAGCTACAGGAGATTGATTTCTGAACTCAGTCAGATCAGTGAAGAAACCGTAAAATCATTAATGCTCTAACCTGAACATCCCACTGCTGCTGTTATAATGTTAACTTCATGAAAAATATTACTTTTTAAGTAAAATCAGAAATCGGTAAGTGATAAAACTCGTGTGTTCATCACCGAGCAACAGGGCTATAAGCTATGCCATGTCGGCTTAGGTCAAGTCTGTGACATTTTCCTCTGCTTCAGATCGCTGTAGACAGGTTTTGTTCCACCTATAAAAGTATCAGAACAAATCATGTGTGCTGCTTCATTCCTTATCCCTTGATCATTTAGATAATGCACGCCAACTGTGGCTATCGAACATTTCCCATTACCCCCCCCAATCAATTGATACAAAAGATCGATAAATCAATATTGATAGCTTTAATCGATTGAAATCTGATTATTGATCGATGCTTTAATTGTTTATATCGATCGATTATATGTGTTTAATAGTTATTGCCTATCAATTGATTTTTATCGATCGATTTAAACGATATGACGAACAACAAAAATAATTCAATCCTATCAATTGATTAGACGATAACTCCTGATCTACAGGTCAGTGCGCCGGGATTGGGGCATACGAATCTGACTAAATCCTTGAGGAATAGATGAAAGGACATAACTTCTTACCACTGGCGGTCTCTCTGGTGTTTCTTTCTGGCTGCCAGCAGCTCAACGATGGCGTGAATACAGTTAATGGAGCAATCAGTTCTTCGTTGTCTTCAGTAGGTAAAGCGCTGGAGGGAACTGCCACCATTCAAAACCTTGGCCCGGTATCGTCTGTATCTGGCCTTGGTGCTGTCTGCAAAGACTATGAAGAAAACGCAATGGCAGCAGAAAAAAAATGGACAGGCAAAAGGATCTCTATCACCAATGCCACTGTTCTCGAGGTTACGAAGGGCAGAAGTGCCAGCGATATGATGACGGGAATGCCTAAGTCAGCCCCTAATTATTACCTTTTATTTAAAACCTCTGATACCAGCTACTGCGGCGGGATGGTCTGGCTGGATTACTACTCTGGTATTGATGATGCAGTTCTTACCTATAAGAAAGGCCAGAAAGTCAGCGTCACCGGAACAGTAAACAATTTCGAAGTCCGTGGGTTCGCTACCGTCAACAACGCCGATATGCCAGTTCGTCTGGTTGTATTGAGAAACGGCACCATTAGTCATTAGAAGGGATAAGAACTATGCGTAAATTTTTAGCCATTGCGGGTCTTGCCGTGTTGTTATCAGGCTGCGGTGAAAAAGGCGATCTTGAGAAGGCGATCAACGCGAAAATATCGCAATCAAAGCTGTGCTACTCCTTGCAGGACAATGACATTGTGTTCAATAAGGGCTTCCCCATCCGGGTCAATCACGGCTATCGTTCTGCCGGATACAGTGCCAGTGATGGAATCCTGAAAGGACTTGCTGAACAAGGGCTGCTTACTGTTTCGCAGCAACCTAATGGCTTTGGCAGTGTTGATGTTCTGGAAGTAACAGACAAAGGCCAAGAGGTTGAGTTTTGGGATCGTGAGCAAGGTGCTTGTGTAGGTCATCGTGCTGTTGCTGAGATAAAAGAATGGACCGAACCGGGAAATGGTAATCAGAAAGTTGTTCGCGTGTCTTATACATGGAAGTTGGCGGATGTTCCTTCATGGGTGGACAAAAAAGCGTTCTCCAGCGTCAAGGGTATGAATGAACCTGAAGAGAGCATGATTACTCTTGTTAAAACCAGCAATGGCTGGAAAGCGATCTAAGGGGTCTATCATGGAAAACAAAACTATCCAGTGTCCGTTTTGCCTGAAAGAAAGTCAAAGAGGTGTTCACGTTTGCACCGGCTGCATGGCGACTGTTCTGTATGGACCTTCCCCGGCTGGTATGCTGCTGTGGTTATCTTACTTACATTCGGCCTGTCTATCCTGATCGGAATGTCGACAGGCATCGCGGGAGCTACTATCAGCCTGCCAATAATTGCCGCTGTTGGGTTTGTCGCAGGTAAGGCAATTTTCTCTGATAATGTTGTGTTCAGGCGAAGGATGTAGCTTTTAAAATGGAAAGGGCTATGTTCTTCTCATGGCCCTTGTTGAATTATATGCAGTTTTATATGAATATGCGATTGATGTTTGAAACTTAATATTATAACTTTGGTTTATTCTATTTTGAACGAAAAGCCTCTATTATCAGTTGATGCTGTGAGGTTAACTTTTAAATTGATCATTCCCCTTGGATATTGAATCGGGATTCCGCGAAAGCATTGTATATGCTCTCGTTCGGGAATGGTGAAAATGTTGCCTGCTCTGCCGCAACTTTTAATGCAGCACAATAATGCTTATTGCCATCCCTTACTTCAATGTTTTTAAGTTTTCCATCATAAGCAAAATCTAAATGCAATATACACTTTTTACCAGACCAAACATACCTTTGAGCAAGTTGTGATTCGATAGCATCTTTAATCGCTCTGGCCTGTTTTCCATATTCATCATTATCGGTGAAACGACCGGAGCTACAACTGCCGAGAGCTGTTGTTTTATGGCAATCAGCTGGATGAAGTGGTGCGCAGCCAGTGACAGAAACGACTAAAGCCAGTATGGTTAATGGTTTGTTCATATTTCTTATCCTGCTAACAAATATAAAAAAGAAATTATATTAATGTCATTTTAGAGAACTATATACAGATATCAATAAAACTATTATTTATTTTTTACAAGCAATAGTAGCATGATCCCACCAAGGATTTTCATTAACATGAATATAATTGATAGAAAATCCTGAGTTAGTTATTTCTTCCTTGAGACAGTCAAGAGGTTTTAATGTACGCCATGGTTGACCTTCATGATAGAGTTGATAACTCTCAAGGTCATAGTTGTTAATATCTTCTTGCTGCTTAGGGAGACCACACATTGTAGATATTATTAAAATACCATCTGATTTAATCAGACGTTTCATTTCCGCGAAGCAAGTTAATCTGTCTTCTCCAATGATGCAATGTAAGCAACTTCCGTCATAAATAATATCAAAGCTTTCGGAGGGGAAATGAGAAATATTGCAAACATTATCAACATAAAAACTACCTTTCAGGTTTAATGATGAAAATCGCTCATTAGCCCATATAATTGCTGTTGGGGATATGTCGATGCCGTAAATATCATAACCTTTTTGCGCCATCAGTTGCGAAGACATCGCTGCATTGCCACAACCAAGTTCAAGAAATTTTGCAGGTGGTGCCGGGAAAAGATTTTTTTTGTTAAGCATATCAAAAATATGATTCAGTTGCTCCCACGCTCTTGCGTATCCTTCACCTGTCCAAGCATCAAGATTTTGCTGGCGCAATATCCGATATTTTTTTTCATACGTATCATCATTGTTCATATTTGAACATCCTCGTTTTAGCCCCATGATTAAAATTGATTTATAATACCGTGGCTAATCATTAAACTGCATGACTTATTTCACATTTTTTATCAAAACATGTGTTCTCATATCAAAATAAACAAGATATTTAACCTTTGAGGTTGTAGTATATATGTGGTGATTTTAATGATGATGGAAAACATATGGCAGATTGTATTTTTTTGATAGGGCTTGGAGGCGCGGGTAAAAGTACAGTTGGTAAAATCCTGTCTGATATGCTCGGATATATTGAGATAGATCTTGACAGCGAATTTTGTGAAAGAATCTCTAACATTAGAGAGTATATAAAGTTGCATGGTTATGAAGCCTATCTTGAGAAGAATTCTGCATTGCTGAAAAAATTAATGATTGAATATTGCCAGCACGATGTGTTATTTATTCTATCTTCAGGTTTTTTATCTACAAATGTTCGTGCAGATATAGTGGAGGATAATAAGAAAGTAGTGAGTGAAAGTGGTTTCTCTGTATTAGTAATGCCCTCCCAGAATTATGATGAAGCTATGAAATGTATCATAGATAGACAACTTAATCGGGGTTTTTCTTTGTTGAGAGAGAAAGAAGAGGAGAAATTCAGTCAAAGATTTAATGATTATGTTGATATGGGAAATTTAAAAATTTTTTCAATGGAAAAACCTGAATATATAGCGGCTAAAATAGCAAGTGAACTTGGTAAGCGTTCAGCTTAACAAACTAGCTTTGCTGCCATACCCGGAAGACACAGGTTGAAGTAGTCCAGTTGAAATGCCGCCATCATTACCAATAACCCGGAGGTTGTGGTCTCAGGGGGTTACTTTTTCTGGAGTTTAGAGATGGTACAGGAGCCACGTTCTGATCGGCATTATGTGGTTCGTATTTAGGACGGCTTGGGAAACGAGTGATTTCATCTTTTGTTGGTTTGTAGTCATCAGTGTTAAATCTTGCTCGTTCCTCATGTGCATAGCGTGGAACATAGATACCCTGCACTTCATCAAAGACATAGTTTTCAGCAATACGCTTATCGTGTTCAGCATCAACGGGAACATGGGCTGGCTTTTTCTTGGCCCAGATGAATTTCTCTTTGAAAAAATCGACGATATAGGTGGTGAAACGCTTAAATATGCCAATCTGACGGGGTTTAACCTGCTTTCTATTGCTCATGGGAGCGCGGTTTATCGCTCCGGCTTTTCCGGAAGAAGGTGTTATCAGCTTAGTGGATTTATTCGGTTCAGGAGCAACCTGAACGGGAGTTCCTTCTCCTGCCAAACCAACCTTACTTATCTTGTTTGGATTAAGGTAAGATTCTACGGCTGGCCTTCTGTATGGTTCAGATGCTGTAAGAACAGGCTGCTGCTTTGTTGTTGCCGGGTAGTCAGGACGAATGATCTCTTCGGGTTCAGCAAGATGTGTAATCGTAAAGCTTCTAACATCAACGACGATTTCAAGATCAAGTTCACTGAATGTTTTGTAGACTTCAACTGCTTCCTGCTTCGCTGCATCACGAACAGCCTGTTCTGCGGCCCTTTGCCCCTGAGCAGCCTTACTACGCCATTTGGCACTGTGGGTACGTTTCATTGCAGGGCGGTTTGTTTCGGCGGCTTTAGCAAGCCATAGCGCTTTTTCTTCATTATCCAGAGCAACCGCTGCTTTCTCTAATGCTTCCTCATGCTGGGCTTGGAGAGAGCGATGGTCAATACGTTCTGACGAGCCAGCGGCAGCGAGATAGCTGTTAGCCATCGATGCCCATGACTCACGCCAAAGAACGGACATTTTTCTGTCATTCCAGCTTCTTTCTTTTTTACCAAAACCTTCCGGGCCTATGGTTTTTAATGTCAACATGACGTGAGCATGAGGATTATCACTATCAAGATCATGGAAAGCGATGTCAGCAATCATGCCTTTTTCAACGAAATTTTTTTGACAATATTCAAGGACAAGTTTTTTCTTGTCATCATTGTTTAACTCGGCAGGAATAGCAACATTGAAATAACGGGATGTTTGACCGTTGTGTTGGCGCTCAACGCTTTCAACTTCATTCCACAATGCTGTAGAGTCTTTTACTATGTATTCTGGGGCATTGGCGGGAGCTAATATGAAATGCCCATATAAATCAGTACGGCGGCTATAATCATACGTATCACCTGTTCTTTCATCTGTGATTTTGCAACGAGCATGGTAAGCAGCTTTCGCAACGGAAGACCTGCCTTCTGAACGTTTCACAATTTTAAAATCAAGATGAAAAATAGCCATACAATAAAAACAACCTCAATATAAATTTAAATATCAAACCAAAATATAAATCTTAAATATAACTATGCGGATTTTAGTTTTTCGTAAGAAAAACTCTGGTGTTGACGTTGACCTTGTTTCCGAAGGAAACGGTGTTAGCCTGCGGCAGGCAACCGTCGGTAGACCCCACACGCTCACGAAGTGAGTGTATAGGTGGGCATTGCTTTATTTTTATATCTCCTGACGGAGCTAAAAATAACGACAATGTAAAAAGTTTTCTTACCCTTAATTAATAGCACTAGTTTTAATATCTGTGAACTTAACAGGGCAGGAATCGGATGAACGGCTGAGGTAGGATAATAATGTTAGATATTTGTGTTTTAGATAGCGCCCGTAAGGGCAAAAGAAGTGTTTTTCACTCCCGCCGTAAGGCGGGAAAGCGTAATATAGATGAAATGGCGAAAATAACCGATGCTTTTATGTGTTGCACAATTCACAGGCTAAATTCAGAAATCAGAGTTTAAAAGCAATAGGTGAAATAGTTTTTATTGATTTAATAAAATAAGTAACGCGGAGAGTATCAGATAATTAACGTTAGTGATTGCACTGGTATGTGTTGCTTGTTTTTATTTTGAGCTTACTGGCATCATATTTTTAAAACCAAAACACCATTTTTTCGGGATAAATCCCATCATTAACAGGGCAAGCCTGTTCAGCTACTGATTGTTTGGAACAATCATCTTGCGCTGCGTGTCCTACCAGCGCTAGAATATATTTCTGAAGGTTTGCGGTAAGAGACATTAAACTTGAGTTATCGATAATCTGCTATCCAGATTGTGTAGGATGTTTTTTACTGTAGCTGATTAGCGCTACTGGAATATCCTTAATGATTTTTATAGAAGGGGTTTCCATGATTTTCTGCATTCCACAACGAAGCATCACACCTTTTGATGCTGTGTTGTTGTCTGCACAACGGGCCATTATTTCCGGTAATTCAAGCTGGTCAAAACCGTATTCAATAACTGCATTGACTGCTTCCGTGCAATAACCTTTTCCCTGATATTCCGTCCCAAGCCAGTACCCCAGCTGCGGGATCTCATTTTCAGAAAACCTTAAGCTTACTACGCCAATGAGGTGTCTCCTTTTTTTCACTGTTATGGCTAAAATAATGGAGTAGCCCGAATTCATTGCAATAATAGAGTTGTTTACCCAGCGGATACTCTGTTGATGACTGAAAGGCGTCGTAAAGCTGGACGTCCACATCGAGATTAGGGGATCACCAGCCAGATGCTCTATAGTTGTGGCATCACTCAATTCAAGAGGGCGGAGTAACAACCTCTCCGTAACTATGTGCTGAACTAACATGGTCTGTTTCATGAAATTGTCGGTTAAGGTCGGCATCAAACATTCTTGTTTCAACTCTAAGCTTCTCTTTGAGCAAATTCAAGCAGTTTAAGGAGTCTTGTAATGTCATCATTCTAGCCAATCCCTGATATCTGCATAGTAATTAATTGCTATCAGTGAAATTTTGTTTAGGAGGGGTGACATCCCTAAAAACAATAATCCATTCATACTGTTCTTTTGCTGAAATATTCTCTTTTTCAAAAGCATGATGATATGCAACAGCTTCATTTGGCAAATCTGTTGCTGAGTGGATGTTGTAAATATTGTCTGAATTAATAGCGAATGATTCAACTGACTGTGCGTCATTGATACAAAAATGAAATGGGGTAAGATCGTTATTAATAGCGCTTCCACGAAGAGCAACTTGAGCTATAGAGATACTTTTTTTGCGTAAACGTGCATCAATTCTTTCTTTTACTGACCTCAATCGTAGATTACTGTTCTCGTGACTTCCTTTGTTTTTAATATGCATATTGTGAAGCATAATAAGTGCTTTATTATTTTTACCGTAAATACCTATTGTATTGGTGATGTTTTTTGCCATTTCCTCCTCTCTCCATTCAAAAAGGTTGTTAGTGATTTTTAGCTTCTGATATTCCAGATCTTGTTCGGATTTTATTGACAACCAATCAACCGGGTAATCAGATAATAATCTTCTTGGTATATTATCAATACCGTGATATGGAATATCATGTTCAACTAACCAAGTTAAAAGATCGAATGTTTCTCGTGTTCTCATCACTAACGGAAAATTCAGTAATATTTTATTAGCACAATCTCCCTGAGATCGAGACAACTTCATACCAAGATAATCAGCTTCAAATAAACAAATCCAGTTTTTGTCAACGTGCTTTTTCATAAACTGATGTTTGAATAAGGTGAATTGGGAAACTCCGTGTATGGACTCTCCAATAAAAATAATCTGATGATGGTTTATATCATAATCAAGAGCTTTCATTTTTTATAACCAATCGAGACATTTATATTTTTCATCATAAATGAATTAATCTATTAAAGCAATGCCAACACTATTTTGTTAAAGAGTAACTTTTTTCAGTAGTTGTGGTTTTTTTTCTAGCGACCAGTGTCGGGTGGGTGGGGCGATATCTAATGTGTTAAATTTGACTATATAAGCGAGAATGATATAACAAATAAATATTAACAAATGGAGAGTAAGATGAAAACAAAAAATATAGGGTTAGATGAAATGGGGTATAATGATATAAATGTAGCCATTAAGTTTTTAAACTTAATAATGAGCGAAGAATTTATAAATCTTCATAATGAGGACGGTTTTTCATCAGAGGTTTCTGGCATGGAGATCAAAAAAATAATGACTATGTATATCTTAGGGTTCGATAAAAATGAAAAGGAAAAGAATAAATATATTAATATCATCTGCAAGATGATTGATGGGAAATTGAACATTGGTAGACTATAGGTATCATTTTAACATGATACCTATAATTATTAAAACCATTCGCGAATGTCAGCTGAATAACCCTTACTAGCGGTGATTAGCATATCAAGAAGATCAGTTAATCTCTCATTCGATGTTGTCATGAATATCAAATGGTCAACGTCTGGTGTTTTACAATAATCATAATGATCAAAAGAATGAAAATTTCTACAATGGAGAGGTCTGACTTTGTAAATTGAACAGCTTGCAGTAGTTCTATCCAAAAAGGGGCAGTAATCATATTTATCCAGTGCTGGTTCTATTTCAACTATTTCTTTTGCTTTCTTGCCTGTATATTCTCCGATTAATATTGCTTCAACAGCTGTTACAGATACTGGGATTTTGCAGCAATGGGCACAACCTTGTTGGCAGACCGAGTATGCAGGAACCCCTTCTTGTATGCGAATCTCATCTGATAAATCAAGTAAAAACTGCGTTCTTTCAGTGTCACTTTTGCTTGATATGAATTTATCAACCAATTTGTTAAGCACGTTGATATCATAATCTTTTGGCCCTGCCATTTTAGAGCCAACCAATGCAGGGTTATAACGTTTGAGTCTGGATTTTATTAAATCGCTATCATCGGTAATTTTCATTTATAGAAATCCTTTAATTAAAGACTGAGCATTAAATATGAGAAGCTTACAATAATTAATGATGATTGTGAGATGAATCTTGTTAAGGTCTAATTCTATTTAAGTTGATTTATAAAACTGTGATTCATATTCCACTATTCAAAAAGAATCAGGGAATTTGCCATTTTATCTGATATAGGTTAAATGAAATAAAACGTCAAAGGAGATTGTATGAGACTTGGAACGCTAGATGAAGTAGCATTAACTTTACTGGGAGTTAATGCAATAATGTGGGGTATAAACATTGGATTAATGAGTTTGTGGTTTATAAAATAAAAATAGAATGCCTATTGTTATTGTTCAATAATATGTTAAGGAGTAATTGATCGCAATAAAAGGAGATGTTATGTATAAAAATAATGACGAAGCTATCGACTGGGAAGTAAAAAGACTTCTCGATGATGGTATCTACACTGATACAGAACAAGCCTATTTAGCAGCAGAAGAAATAGTAAGCCGGATTAGGGAACAAGCAAAGCAAAGCCAGAATAAGCAACAGTTTAAATCTCGTATTAAGTCAATCAAGAAATAACTGAGCCGTGGTAATAACTATGCTGATATCCCTTATTCAAAAAGAAATAAATATTAGGGAAAAAGTTATGATAGCAAAGAACATCAAACAACAAATTGCTTAAGCTCAGAAGCATTTATACTTCTTGGAAGCTAAAAAGAAACATCAAATTAAAAACAAGATACCCGACAGCAGATTATTTTCGGTGCAGAGGTTGCCAAAGTATTAGGGTGTGATATTAGTGCAGTTGATGAGGCTGTGGTCTTTAAGATTTTGCTTGCGCTACCTAAGCTTGAAGAAAGCGATATTCAATTATGTCGGACACAGGGGCAAGTCTATACTGATACTGTTATAAATAAGTCTGCGAAGTAAATATCTTTTTCATATCATAACGATGAGCTGGGCTGAATTTTTTTAGACCGGTGAACTGTTGAACTAGATAATTGAGTTCCTGTTATCATTATCTTACGTATACCATATTTTCATATTTTTATTGAATGTGAAATGGTTCAATGCGTTATATCATCTAAAAGTACACGCTCAAGACAGTTATTTTTCAATGAAATATAAATTATTTCTGACAGAATCATGAATAAATCATAGGCTGCTATTGAGTCTATCTTTCCATTGTTGTGTGCGATACCACAATGGAATAGAATCTGATAACCATTCCATGTGAATACATAAGAGTTCACTATTTGAAAAAGTAATTAAAGTCTTATTTAATTTGAGTGTGTTAATTAAACAAGTAGTCCATGTCCGGTGAGTGAATAAATTTTCATTATTTTTTATAAATGGTTTTAAGTGCTGAGATAATTTGCTATTAAATGCAGTGCGAATTAATAAGTCATCATGGTAGTTTAGCATTGTTAAATCAGGGGAGTGTATCAAACAAATTGTTTCGTGATTATCTATGTGCATCTGAATATTTCCGTTATAATAGAGGTATAGATACCTACAGTTAGGATTGTTAGCACCCTTTAAAGGATGCTAACAAGAAAGTAATATTATAACTGCGCAACTTCTACAGGTACTGGTTTTCCTATATAGTAACCTTGCAGCCAGTCAACACCCATACCTGTTAGCATATTAGCTATTTCTTCGTTCTCTACAAATTCAGCTACAATTTCCATATTTTTTAGTTTTGCTATATCACAAAATGATTTGACTGCATGATAGCTAAATGGATCTGTAATAATGTTTTTTATAAAAGAACCATCAATCTTTAATATGTCAGCGTTCAGGTTTCGTAATCTTTCATAGCTGGATGAACCTGTTCCAAAGTCATCAATAGCGATTTTACTACCAATGTCACGTAATCCTTTTAATGTATAAGATACATTCTCATCGTCCATTATTTCAGATTCTATCACTTCAAAAATTATGCGATTGGGTGAAATGCTATATTTTTTAAACATTAATAAAACATTATCCAGAAAACTTAGCTGAACTAGCGTTTCAGGTGTAAGGTTTATGGAGAAAGAACAATTAGGATCCGTCCCTTCGCGGGATTTCATAAATTCAAACGTTTGCTCTATAACTGTTAGGTCTAGTGCAGGAAGTAAACCAGCATTTCGGGCTAGAGGTAAAAAAGTATCCGGGAAAATCAATTTGTTATCTTCTGTTTTTAAACGAGTAAGAATCTCATGGTAGTGAGTTTTCCCATCTATAGAGATAATAGGTTGTGCAGTTAGTACGGTAGCCACAATCGGCTGTGCCACCAATAAAAATGCCCTATTATCTATAGCTCGTTGTAGAGCATTACGGATAATCCCCGGCCTTACTATACTATCTCCCGGGACTAATGTATCTACCATATCTACTGTATCTATTACAATTGGCTCACCATTAGACAATGACAAAAGGCTGTTGATATTTAAAAGCTTTATTATTTCTGAGTAATTATGAATTATTTTATCATTAGTAGTATATGCTAAACCACAGTTTATCCCTAAGGATATACATTCCCACTTGAATCGATAATTGTTAATGATTTTATAAAGTTCGATGATATTAATATTTTTATCTAGTCGAATAATGATACCTTGTCCGGGTGTGTAATATACTTGTTCCTCATTTTCACAATTCAAGTGCTTTATTATTTGAAAACTCAATTCTTTTACATATTTGAATCGAAATTCAGGGCCGTAAATTTTTTCTAATTCATCCAGTTCGGTGGCCCTAACCATGCAAAGTAGTTTTGTTGTATGTGCTTTAAAGTCTTTAAGAAGTGCATAATAATTTTGCAACCCAGTATTCGGCTCGGAACGAGAAATCCTTGTAAGTTGCCTAACATTATTCCGATTATGTTCAGCTAAAACACCTATAACAACAATCATTAATGAGTAAATTAGCATTAATGTCGAAGATGTAATTAAACTATGAAGGTTGTCATCAGTTATAGATGGATTCTTGAGTGGGATATAGCCATCAACAAAGTTACTTAATATTGTAAGTGTGACTACCCAAACGCAGCTAATTAAAGCATGGCTAATGTAAAGCGCTCCCCAGACAAATACTGGCAACAACCATAATAATGAGTAATCACTAAATATTAAAGTGTTATGCTTTTGAAAAATTAATAGACTTGCAATTACAATAATTGATAAAGCCCAAATGATCTGATATGAGGCTATTGGTCCGCTTTTTATACTTGCCTTAATTTTATGTAGATATAATATTCCCCATTTTGGTTTATGGCAAAATCGGAGTAAAAGATAACAAAATGGAATGCCTGTTATACATGAGTTCATCATCCATTGAAAGTTTATCAGCTTAATTGACGTGAAAATTTCTGTGGAGGATGCAGGGGCGAAGTTAGCTTGTAGCAAGTGGTTAAATAGTAAGAAAAGAACTGAGTTACAGCAAACGAGCCACATAATACGTTTTGTTGTTAACTCGCTACGGCCAAAGCTAACTGAACCAAGCTTCCCAGTTCTTAAGCTATAAATTAGCTGGCTAATTATTGCGGCCAGCAGTTGCGATGTCAGTAACAATGTTGACTGCATTGGTTCAAATAAAAGGGAATGAAGAAAAAGAACACCAAGTATAGGAAGCGCTCTTATTCTGTATAACACGAGTAAAGCTGAAATTAGTGGTAGGGTCAGATCATATAATTGTACTGTTGTGCCATCGAACTGTACTTCACCTGCTAGTACATTAGCCAATTTTAGTAAGCAAAAAAATGCCACTCCAGTAATTAATGGAACTATCTTCCTTTTATGAAGAGGCTGTTTTGTGTTTTTTGATGTAATCATGTCTATTTGTCATCATTAATATTGTTGGTTATCATGGGTTTTTGTGTTTCTGGATTGTTTCTATCATTTATTAGTTATCTCTTTACTTTATAAAAAAAGAACTACAGATCTTTTTTGCAGGTATATATAGAAGTTCGTCGTTCTATTGGCAGTATAGTATTGATCGGTTATAGCGTTCAATATTATTTTTGTGATAGTTAATGGCAATTAATTTCAAGTTTATCAATCGGTTTATGCTATCGATTTATAGTTTCTGTTTTATGTGTTTGAAATATGTAATCGATGTATTATTGTTGGCTATTTTATTCTTTAAATATATATTTTTATAGCCGTCGATTTGCTAATTTACAATGCTCCTTTATAAATAAACACTATCCCTGTTAATAGAATAAATGCCGAACTGGTTAGTGTTAATAACGAGGTGAATTTATCTCCAATCAACTTTTTGGCGTTAGCTGCAACAACCAAAAAACACATATCAGAGAATAGTGATATTATGAGGAAAGTGCAACTAAACATTAGGAATTGAAATCCATAACTAATCTCTGAATCGTTTACAATGAATGATGGGATAAAGCTTGAAAAGTAAATAAGTGCTTTCGGGTTAATGATCGGAACCAAAAAAGCATAGAATAAGCTTGTTGTTCTTTTATTTGAATAAGTTAACGTACAATTCCTATCCTTTAAGAAGGTACTAAATCCTTTTACACCTAAATAGGTTAGGTATAAACCACCAGTGATTTTCAATACAGTAAATAAAACTACTGAAGAATGAAGTAGAGTGGTTATGAGGAATGCTATTAGTAGAGAAATTGCTTCTCCAACTCGAAAAGCAATACTTAATGGAAGTGTTCTTTTGAACCCTGAATTTAAATAGTTAACTAACAATAAACTTACCGCAGGTCCCACTGATAAAGTCTGCGTTAACGTGACCAAACTAAATGTAAGAAAAGTATGATAATTCATAAATGAACCGGGAGATCGTGGTAAATGAAATAAGCATTAGGTGAGGTACCATTCTCATAGAAAGTTTTCTCGTTTGCCTCTGTGGGACTTGTTGTCAGGGTGTTTATCTTGCCATTCGATAGCTGGGATATCGTCCGTGCCATTGCACCCTCCGCCATACCTAAAAAGTATACATTTAAAGTGGCAAGATATCTCTTGGCGATGTTTAAAACAGTAGTTCCTAATCTACTTTCTTCCTCAAGACTATATGGAATGCTTGCAAAATAATGTTTAACAAATGCGCCACTATTACGCAATAATAGTTTGCTAAATTGAATCTGGGAAGTTTTCGTAAACATCCGAGTATCTGCTGTAATAGCGCGGCAAGGAACATTGTTTTCACCGGCTGCCGTTTGTTTGAAAAATTCAGCCATAGAAGTGATTCTTGGTGCTGAACTACAAATTTTTATGAATTTATCCACTGAAGAATCTCGTCAATAACCATGCGATTAATGCAGTTATAACAAGAAATCTCGATGCTTTGAAACTGAATAATTTTCATGCTGATGATTTTTGGGAGCTAAGAGGTGTTTACGTTTCCTAAAGGCGACATCTTGGCAAAACAGAAGAAAATGATAAATCAAAAAATTCATAACGTAACTGTAAGCCACTTCATACTAATTAATTTTGTAATGATTTCATAAAAACCTAGATTAATTAAATGTTATCTAGAGCCTGTAAATGTATTTACTTTGTGTTCATAATTTGACGTTAACCTTGTTTGGTGATATTTCACTCATTACATATCAAGCTAAGGAGATAAATATGTGTGAACAAATGAACTACGTTTTAAATATTGATACCTACATTTTACAGAACAGCTATGAAAAGATTACTGATATATTTATGACTAAACATAGAGAAGCGGTAATAGAACACTTTGGTTCCGATATGGAACATTTCCAGTTTTACTTCGAAGCTGGGCTGTATACGATTGGTGTATGGCAAATGCAAGTTGATGCGATAACACGATACCATGAGGAAGAAGAGGTGATGGAGTTCTTTAGCTCTATACCATCAGATGAAGCGGGAAATCTGGCGACGTCCATTTTGCTGTTCAGTGATGTTCTCGCCATGAAAGGTGTGGATGAAGTATTTACTTATTTTTTATGTAAGGATGATAATGTATGAGTGATGAAAGTAAAAGACCAAGAACTGAAAAAACAATTAAGCAAAAAATAGCATCAGCGCAGATGCGACTGAATCGCCTTAAGACAAAAGAGAAATTTTTATCAAAGAGTGCTGAGACGCGGCTGAAGATCATTCTTGGTGCTGAAGTAGCTAAAGCTGTGGGCTGTAAAGTAGAAGAGGTGGATAAAGAGTTAATATTAGGACTGATATTACAATCATCGAATATTAATGCGGAGGCTAAAGCAAGAATTAAATTACGAGGGAAGAGATTTCTTGAGGATATGGTGGGTAGGCAAGAATGATATATTCATAAAAGCGAAGTGAGATTAATTTTTGTTCTGGCGATTAAAATGAGTTAGTGACCCCATCATAATAATAAAAAGCCGTCATATACTTTGTCCTGATATTCAGAAATATAACATGAGATATAAGATAGATAAGGTGTCAGGAACTCGGTTTAATACTCCAGACTTTTCATAGCGGATTAAAGTCATTCGTAATTAGCTGTTATGATAATATTTTTTCAAAAATAGTTAAATATATTTGACAATCAGTATTCAATGTCGTATTTAATAAGAGTTCCTTGAGAATATTCACTTCATGAAGTGTCTGATTTCCCCATATATGGGGAGTGGTTTACAGCCCAATGGGCTGATTGCGTTGCCCCAAGTATGGGGATATATATTCTCTCCAATGGAGAGTTCCCTTAAGGGAAAAAGAAAGGGCCGGAAGGCCCTTTTCTAATATTCTAAATAATAAATATTTCTTACATAATTATTTGTATATTTTTTGTGGGTTACTATTCTGAATAGTTAACCCTAAACTTCAAGTTCGTTAATTTCAGTTGGAATGAACTTGGCGTAAGTTTCTTTTAAGTAATTTGTGGCTGAATCGCGATTAATATCAATATCTAATAAGTTACTAAAAAACATCAGTCTGGAACGTGCTTGCCCTATCAACTCACCCCAAGTATATATCCATATTGATACGTTCCCTTTGGAATACAGTAGTCCATAAGGACGATCATCTTGAGATATTTCATCCTGAACCAAAGGATCTATCTCATTAGATACGGCTACAAAAGCCCATTTTGTGTTCTGTTTATCAAATCTGCCATCATTACTAACAGCATAAGCATAACTTTTCACTTGGTTTATAACGGATAAATCTATTTTTTTTGTTGGTCTTTTTAATTCAACAACTAAGTGTTCAAGTTCGCCTTCTCTTGGCTGACGTGCTTTACTAAGTAGTAAATCAACCCTACCTGTCGTACCATCTTCTCTTACAACAGGTAGCTCTGGATCATAAATGATACCCATTTTATCAGCATGATATTGTAGCACTTGATTAAGGGTATTTTCGCTACGAGATAAGTTGAAATCCTCTCTAAATAGCCATGCTTCGTTTTCTAGAAGTTTATGAAGTTGATCTCTTTCTAACAGCTTCTTTTTTGTTTTATCATCAAATAAAAGTTGTTCCAGTCCAGTTAAGAAATTTAATCTATCTGATACAACTTGTGATGCTTTAATAATATTAGGGAGAGTTGTTTTTTCTAATAACTTAGCCATTGAGTCCTGATCGTCTGAACTCATGACTAATACTTCAGATAGAATTTTTCTAACGGAATTTGGATTATCTTTTAAAGCCTGAGATAGTAATTTAAATGTAAATTTTTTAACGTTATTATTAGATTTGCTAAAAGACGTTAAATAGCTTTCAACATTCACAGCTAAAATATTAAATACTTTTTGTTCTGCTTCCTCTATACTTCCGGGTTGCGGTGTGCGTTCATATGGATAAATATTTTGCTCTTTCCACTCATCCACTATTTTTGTTTTTTGTAAGAACTCCTTGTTGACGAAATGTTTTTTACAAAGATCAATGACTTTATCTTTTAACTCTTTAATACCAGATTCTAAGCTACCAAGCGAAAGAACATTTTCTTCAAACTTTCGCTTGATGAACGGGGACTTTATATATACTGTGAAATCAACACCATATGATCTAACAAGTTTCCCAGCGCTTTCGTTGAAAAGTGAAAACCCATTTTCATCACAGTAATGAATTTCTCGTGGCGTTTTAAATTTCCACTCTATTATTGAAACAGATACATTTTCTTGCGCTGATTCTATCTCAATATCTCCGAGATTGTATTCTTTTTTATCAAGCCATACATCAGAAGGTGTAATATATGCGTTATCATAAAATAACTTTTTATGAGGATATTCTGTTAAATATAACGCATACTCTTTTGTAATTGATTCTTTTGATGAATCTGTCGCCAGTGATGATGCTTGTTTTGCTAAATTAAATATCTCAACCTGAGTGCCTTTTATGTTATCACTTGATTCTGAAGGTTCACTGATTTCAAATCGTTTGATATTATTGGCATTTCCTTTTATTGAATATCTAAAATATTTCCCTTTATCCTCTACACAGGTTGACCAAACGACTATTTCTCCCAGAGAAAATGCCTTGAAACGACCTTTTCCATATTGACCGTGTAAAGAACGATCTCCATTTTTTTTTGCATCTTTCTTCCAAGATTCACCAAGGCTACCGAACAATGATGATACATTATGATGGGGTATTCCCTCCCCTTGATCTTGAATAGTAACTTTCTCGATGGTATTTGTATTCGAGTATTTATGAAATAGGACTTTAACTATTAATGAATTAGAATCAAAAGCATTCCATATGATTTCTTTTATTGCTGGAATTGGTTTCGCAGAAGAAATATCTTCTAAATGATCTTTCCCAAGGATGACATCAATGTTCTTCATTTTATTATCCCGTATATATTTTGTTGGAAATAGTATACGGGATGATCTGGCGCTTCTACCAGCCTTGGTGAAAAGATAAATTATGTAGCATGCGCAAACTCAAACGGCCTGACCATACCGTTGCTGTTCGCATCCAGATAATCAGCCCACCATTGGAGCATCAGGCGGCGCTGGTCAAGGTGTTTGGCTTTGTGGGTATAAGCGGCGCGGACACTATTGCTTTCCTTGTGACTCATTTGAAGCTCTACAGCGTCTTCTGACCACAAACCGGACTCAATTAAGGCACTACAGGCAAGTGTCCGGAAGCCATGACCACAAATGTCCTGTCGGGTATCGTAGTCCATCTTACGTAGCGCCTTGTTGATGGTGTTTTCACTCATCGGTTTAAAGCTGTCATAGCTACCCGTGAAGATAAAACCATCATCATTGCCATCTTCATAGGTGAGCTGTTTAATTTCTTCCAGCAACATGATTGCCTGACGGCAGAGAGGGATGAAATGTTTACGCTTCATCTTGGCGCCACGGCCTGAATATTTCACCCCTTCGATGACTTCCCGCTGTTCGGGGATAACCCACAGCTTGCTCTTGAAATCGATCTCTGACCATCTGGCGAAGCGTAGCTCACTGGAACGAACAAATACCAGCAGGTTAAGTTGAATCGCCAGTGTGGTGAGTCTGCGGCCTTTATAGGCACCAATACGTTCAAGCAGTAACGGAATCTCTTCAAGCTCCAGAGCAGGACGGTGTTCAGTTTCTGATTTCTGAATGGAGCCTTCCAGATCGTAAGCCGGGTTATAGCGGATAAGCTGCTGCTGGACGGCATAACGCAAAATAGAGGTCACGTATTGTTTAACCCGTGTGGCAACTTCCAGATAACCAAGGGCTTCAACTTTTTTGATGGGAACCAGCAAATCGCCGGTATCTAACTCCGTAACGTCTTTATTGCCAATATCCGGGAAGATATAGATTTCAAGTCGGGTCAATACGGTATGATGATACTCTTCTGACCATTTTTTCTTGGTAGCAAACCACGCCTTGGCAACAGCCCTGAAAGAACGTGTGTTGTCGCGTTTGGCTTTCAGCTCTTTAACTTCGGCTTGCTTCTTGGCGTTAGGATCAGTGCCTTGAGCAAGAAGTCTTTTAGCTTCATCACGGCGTTGTCTTGCATCAGCAAGTGAAACAGCAGGATAGACACCGATGGAGAAGATTTTTTGCTTCCCTTCGAAACGGTAGGCCATCTGCCAGTATTTGGAACCCTTGGGGGTAATGCGAAGGAACATACCAAAGCCATCGGTCAGCTTGTATTCCTTATCGAGGGGCTTGGCGTTTTTTACTTTAGTATCAGTAAGTGGCATAACGGCATCCCCCGTTTGTTGGTAAAAGCGCAATCGAACTACCATTACCAACATTTTTACCAGCAAATGGGTATGGCTGCGAGTGGTTTTTAGTGAACGAGGGTGAACCTGAAGAAGGGGGTAACCAATTGATAGAAATGCATAAAGCAGACGTCAGTGAACGTCTGCTTCCCTTAAATTGGCTCCTCTGACTGGACTCGAACCAGTGACATA
>NZ_SZWU01000076.1:113327-119906 GCF_005280935.1 Citrobacter sp. wls757
AATATTAGCGATGCCGCTCAGCGTTGTCAAAGCCTGAATGGATAAATGCGATCGTTTGCTGAAATATTCCCCATTTCGCCGCTTATTCAGACGCAACCGGTTGTTTTATGCACTTTTCGCGTTCGGGGCGCGGGTATTTCCACAACCAGCGGCCAGTGACCATACGCCAGTAAAATAACGCGGCGCGTACGGCCCAGTCGAAGAACATACCTAACCAAACGCCGACAACTCCCCATCCTAATACGATACCGAGGGTGTAACCCGCGACTACGCGGCAGCCCCACATGCCCAGCATCGATACCCACATAGCAAAACGTGCATCTCGCGCACCTTTAAAGCCTGCTGGTAATACCCAGGAGGCTGCCCATATCGGCATAAATGCTGCGTTGAGCCAAATCAGGATGACTATGACCTCTTTTACATCCTGATCGTGGGTATAAAATGAGGCCATCACCCCGGCGAAAGGAGCGGTTAACCAGGCAATTGCCGTCAGGCCGATCGTCGACAGCCAGAATACATGCCGTAGCTGGATTTCAGCCTGAGCAATCTGGCCATTTCCCAAACGCCTGCCGGTAATGATTGTCGACGCGGAACCTAAAGCATTACCCGGTAAGTTGATAAGCGCGGCGATAGAAAATGCAATAAAGTTCCCGGCGATAACGCTGGTTCCCATGCCTGAAACAAACATCTGCGTCAAAAGTTTACCGCCATTGAACAGCACTGACTCGATACTTGCCGGAATGCCGATCCCCATCACCTCCCAGATAATGGCGAGATTGAGTGGCTTAAAATAGCTTTTGAAGGGAATTCGCAGCGCGGGGTTAAAACCAATCATCAGTACCCAGATGATGGCAATCGCCCCGATGTAGCGCGAAATGGTCAGTCCCAGACCTGCTCCCACAAATCCCAGACCTTGCCAGGAAAAGATCCCGTAAATCAGGATGCTACTGATGATGATATTCAGGATGTTCATGCCGCCGTTAATCAACAACGGTATTTTTGTATTTCCGGCTCCACGTAGTGCGCCACTGCCAATCAGCGCAATGGCTGCTGCCGGGTAGCTGAGCACCGTCAGCTCCAGATAGGTGAGTGCCAAAGCTTTAACGTCTGGCGTTGCTTCACCTGCGACAACGTCAATAATCTGTTGACCAAAATAGTGAATGACCGCTGCCAGAACGGTAGCAAAAATTGTCATGATCACCAGTGATTGTCTGGCCGCGGCTCTGGCCCGTCGACGATCTCGTTTCCCGAGGCTAAATGCTACAACCACAGTGGTGCCCAGATCGATGGCGGCGAAAAATGCCATGATGACCATATTAAAGCTGTCGGCGAGTCCAACCCCGGCCATCGCTTCTTTTCCCAACCAGCTGACCAGGAAAGTACTCAGAACACCCATCAATAGCACACAGGTGTTTTCCAGAAAAATGGGGACAGCCAGCGGAGTGATTTCGCGCCAAAAGAGAACCTTATAACTCTTGCGTTTGGCATACCAGGGCGTGCGGGAAGCGACCTGGTGTAAGGCAGCGGAGACGTTCAAAGTGGACCTTAACGAAGAAAGTTGAAACCTCATTTCAAATGATGAGGGAGAATCAAAAAAGCTGCAAAGTTTTTTCTATTTAAAATGTCTGTAAATGCAACAAACTGTCGAGAGAAGCATCAATTGATTCGCATTCGAGGAAATGGGGTTTGACAAAATTTTTTTCGCCGCTAAGATAAGCCTCCACAACGATTCCTCTGTAGTTCAGTCGGTAGAACGGCGGACTGTTAATCCGTATGTCACTGGTTCGAGTCCAGTCAGAGGAGCCATATTTAAGAAGCCTGCTTAGGAAACTAAGCAGGCTTTTTGCTTTTTGTTTCAAGCCTGATCGAGCGAAGCTACACCGGAATCTTACGCCGGGAAATCCCCATGCTGACGCGCAACCAACGTCAGAATGGAATACAGCGCCACCGCCTGCTGGTGCTGATTAAAGATCTCCACCGACCACTCCACCACGCCGGCCGCTTTTTCTTCGGCATTGCGCTGACGTTTCACCGTTTTGCGTTTGCAGGTTAAACGCACCTGGATAGTGTCGCCCGGCTTAACCGGCTCGATAAAGCGCAGGTTTTCCATGCCATAGTTGGCAATCACCGGACCGACGCCCGCGTCAACAAACAGACCGGCTGCGGCGGAAATCAGGAAGTAACCGTGCACCACGCGCTCGCCGAAAATGGAATCGGCTGCTGCAATCTTGTCCATATGGGCGTAGAAGTGGTCACCGCTGAGGCAGGCAAAGTTAACGATATCCGCTTCGGTCAGTGTACGACGTGGCGTCAGCAGGCTGTCGCCCGGCTGGATCTCTTCGAAGTATTTACGGAACGGGTGAATACGATCTTCCTCTACCCGAGCGCCACGCACCCACTGTTGGCTTACCGCCGCGAGCATGGTTGGGCTGCCCTGAATGGCGGTGCGTTGCATGTAGTGTTTCACCGCACGCAGACCGCCCAGCTCTTCACCGCCGCCTGCACGTCCAGGCCCGCCGTGGACCAGCTGTGGCAGCGGAGAGCCGTGACCGGTCGATTCCGCCGAGGACTCTTCGTTCAGCACCTGAATACGCCCGTGGGCACGGGCCGCACCGAGGACAAACTCTCGCGCCAGTTCGCCGCTCGCCGTCACCAGTGTTCCTGCCAGACTGCCTTCACCGGCGCGCGCCAGCGTCATGGCATGCTCGGTATTTTGATACGGCATCAGCGTGGCGACCGGACCAAAGGCTTCAATTGCATGTACCGCGCCAATTTCATCCGGCTGCGGACAAAACAGCAGCGTTGGCGGGAAGAAAGCCCCAGCCGTGCTCAGATCTGCTTTTCCGCCCAGCAGCACCTCACACCCGGCTTCAACCAGACGATTCACATTATCCTGCACGTCCTGACGCTGATCGTTATTCACCAGCGACCCCATCTTCACGCCTTCCTGCGCCGGATCGCCCACTATCACTTTTTGCAGACGGGTAATCAGCGCCTCGCTGACCGCTTTCACCTGCGCCTGTGGCACGATAATGCGGCGGATAGCGGTACATTTTTGCCCGGCTTTGGTCGTCATCTCGCGCACGACTTCACGTACAAACAGTGCAAACTCAGGCTGTTCTGGGGTGACGTCATCACCAAGCACACAGCAGTTGAGTGAATCCGCTTCCATGGTGAATGGAACCGATTTAGCCACCAGATTGGGGTGCACGCGCAACTGTTGCCCGGTATGAGCAGAACCGGTAAAGGTCACCACATCCTGGCTGTCGAGGTGATCGAGCAGGTCGCCCGCGCCACCACAGATAAGGCTAATTGCGCCGTTCGGTACCAGGCCACTGTCGATAATCGCTTTCACCATTGCCTGAGTGAGCTGCGCGGTGGCGGTTGCAGGTTTGATAATGGCTGGCATCCCGGCAAGCCAGGTTGGCGCCAGCTTCTCTAACATACCCCAGCAGGGGAAGTTAAAGGCGTTGATATGCACGGCAACACCGGATTTGGAGGTCAGCACGTGGCGTGCGGCAAAACCGCCCTGTTTGGACAGCGGGATCAGTTCGTCTTCCGGCCACAGCGTATCGTCCGGCAGCTCGCGGGCACCGAGACTGGCATAAGTGAAAAGCGTGCCAATGCCGCCTTCGATATCGACCCAGCTGTCACCGCGCGTTGCTCCGGTTTGCGCGGATATGGCATAGAAATCGGCTTTCAGTTCCATTAAATGCTTCGCCACCGCTTTTAGCATCGCGCTGCGCTCAATAAAACTCATTGCCTGTAACGCTTTGCCGCCGTGCTCAATAGCAAAGCGGCGCGCCTGCGCCATATCCAGTCCAACGCTTGTCACTTCCCAAAGCGCTTCACCGGTAAGGGCGTGGTGGATGGTGCGGGTGCGGCCCCGGCCTGTCTGCCAGGCACCGGATAAATAACTGGCTAACTGCTGCATCGTTAATCTCCAGATGTGTTCCGTAATATCTCTTTAAATAGTTCTTTTATGAATCACAAAATGCAAGCGAGATTTTAATAATTTATTAACAATGGGATCGCGAACACTTTACCTTTATTGGTTATCTATCTGTTATTAATGGATAAACAAAAACCATTTGCGACAAGTATCGCAAAACCAGCAAACAAAATTTGTGGTTTTATTTAACCAAGATGTAACTTTTATAAAACAAAGTGATTCACAAATATTGATTTGTTGAAATTATCGGAATCATAAGGTGATGAAGTGACAGAAGAACAACGCTTTGACCAGCGCATCGCGCAGGAAACGGCCATCGAGCCGCAGGACTGGATGCCGGACGCATACCGTAAGACGCTGATCCGCCAGATTGGCCAGCATGCGCACTCGGAAATTGTCGGCATGTTACCGGAAGGCAACTGGATAACCCGCGCACCCACGCTGCGGCGTAAGGCCATTCTGCTCGCAAAAGTACAGGACGAGGCCGGACACGGTCTGTACCTCTACAGCGCGGCGGAAACACTGGGCTGCGCGCGTGAAGATCTGTACCAGAAGATGCTCGACGGCCAGATGAAATACTCCTCCATCTTCAACTACCCAACCCTGAGCTGGGCGGATATCGGTGTGATCGGCTGGCTGGTCGATGGCGCGGCGATTGTTAACCAGGTGGCGCTGTGTCGTACCTCCTACGGCCCGTATGCCAGGGCGATGGTCAAAATCTGCAAAGAAGAGAGCTTCCATCAGCGTCAGGGCTTCGAAGCGTGTATGGCGCTGGCTACCGGTAGCGAGGATCAGCGTCAGATGCTGCAGGACGCCATCAACCGTTTCTGGTGGCCCGCGCTGATGATGTTTGGCCCGAACGACGACAACTCACCGAACAGCGCCCGCAGCATGGCGTGGAAAATCAAACTGCACTCCAACGACGAACTGCGTCAGCGCTTTGTTGATAACACGGTCCCGCAGGTAGAAATCCTCGGTATGACAGTGCCGGACGCCGACCTACAGCTTGATGAAACGACGGGGAAATATCGATTCGGTGAGATCGACTGGCAGGAATTTAATGAGGTCATCAACGGTCGTGGTGTCTGCAACCACGAACGTCTGGGCGCAAAGCGTAAGGCCTGGGAAGAAGGGGCATGGGTGCGCGAGGCCGCACTGGCGCACGCCGAAAAGCAACAGGCCCGCGACGCGGCGTAAGGAGAGAGTCATGAGCAAAACATACTGGCCGTTATACGAAGTTTTTGTCCGCAGCAAACAGGGGTTATCACACCGTCACGTTGGCAGTCTGCATGCCGCCGATGACCAGATGGCGCTGGAAAATGCCCGCGATGCCTATACACGACGCAGCGAAGGCTGCTCCATCTGGGTGGTGAAAGCCAGCGAAATTGTTGCGTCACAGCCGGAAGAACGCGGTGAGTTTTTTGACCCGGCGGAGAGCAAAGTCTATCGCCATCCCACGTTCTACACCGTGCCGGACGGCATGGAACATATGTGAGGCAACGATGAATAACCTGAATCCCGTTGCAACCTATGCCCTGCGTCTGGGCGATAACGGCCTGGTGCTGGCTCAGCGTCTGGGTGCCTGGTGCGGTCATGCGCCGGAGCTGGAGATTGATCTGGCGCTGGCTAACATCGGCCTCGACCTGCTGGGGCAGGCGCGCAACTTCCTCAGCTACGCCGCCGAACTGGCGGGTAGCGGCGACGAAGACACACTGGCTTTTGGTCGTGACGAGCGTCAGTTCCGCAATCTGTTGCTGGTGGAACAGCCTAACGGCAACTTTGCCGACACGATCGCTCGCCAGTTCTTTATCGACGTCTGGCATGTGGCGCTATTCACTCGTTTGGTTAACAGCCGCGATAAGCAGATTGCCGCTATCGCTGCCAAAGGACTGAAAGAAGTGCGTTATCACCTGCGCTTCAGCCGCGGCTGGCTGGAGCGACTGGGGAATGGTACTGACTACTCCGCGCAACTGATGCAGCAGGCGGTGGACAATCTGTGGCGTTACACCGGCGAATTGTTCCTTGCCGACGAACTGGAGATCGCTCTGGCCAGGCAGGGCATTGCCGTCGATCCGCGCGAACTGCAAACCGAATGGCAAATGACGGTACACACTGCGCTGATTGATTCTGGTTTACAGGTTCCGCAAGAGGCGGCGTTTCGCAATGGCGGTAAGCAGGGGCTACACAGCGAACATCTCGGGCCGATGTTGGCCGAGATGCAGTACTTGCAGCGTGCGTATCCTGGGCAGCAGTGGTAGCAGGAGGTGGCTATGCAACGTCTTACCGCGATCGCACCGCCAGAGGTGCACACCGTTTGGGGGCTGTTAAGTGCGATTTCCGATCCGGAAGTGCCGGTGCTGACCATCACCGATCTCGGCATGGTACGCAGCGTTGAGCGCTGCGGCGACGGCTGGGTTATCGGCTTTACGCCGACGTACTCCGGCTGCCCGGCCACCGAGCATCTACTGGGTGAAATTCGCATGGTGATGGCGGAGCACGGCTATACGCCAGTACATATCGTCCTGCAGCTTGACCCACCGTGGACCACTGACTGGATGAGCCCGGACGCCCGCGAACGCCTGCGCCAGTATGGTATCAGCCCGCCGCAGGCCCACGCCTGCCATGCC
>NZ_SZWU01000076.1:119940-124368 GCF_005280935.1 Citrobacter sp. wls757
AAATGCCAACTGACGTACAGTGCCCGCGCTGCGCCAGCACCCATACCTCGCTGATTAGCGAATTCGGATCCACGGCCTGTAAAGCGTTGTATCGCTGCGACAGCTGCCGTGAACCCTTTGATTACTTTAAATGTATTTGAGGTTGCGATGACAACATTTCATTCGCTTACCGTGGCCAACGTCGAAGCGGAAACGCGCGATGCGGTGACCATCACTTTCACCATTCCTGACGCGCTGCGTAATGACTACGCCTTTCGACCGGGCCAGCATTTGACGCTGAAAGTTCACCTCGGTGGAGAAGAGCTGCGTCGGTGTTACTCCATTTGTCGCAGCCGCTCGCCGTCGGAAATTAGCGTCGCGGTTAAAGCTATCGACGGTGGGCGTTTCTCCCGCTATGCCCAGCAGGATATCCAGCAGGGTATGGCGCTGGAAGTGATGGTGCCGCAGGGGCACTTCGGCTACCAGCCGCAGGCCGAGCGCGAAGCCGAATATCTGGCGATTGCCGCCGGGTCCGGCATTACGCCGATGATGGCGATTATTGAAGCGACGCTGACGACCGAACCGGCCAGCCAGTTCACGCTGATCTACGGCAACCGCAGCAGCCACAGCATGATGTTCCGTCAGGCGCTGGCCGATCTGAAAGACCGCTATCCGCAGCGTTTACAGGTGGTGCACCTGTTCAGTCAGGAGTCGATGGACAGCGATCTGCTACAGGGTCGTATTGACGGCGACAAACTGCGTGCGCTGGGCAAAAACCTGCTCGATTTCAGCCGCTTTGACGACGCCTTTATCTGTGGCCCATCGGCAATGATGGATGAAGCCGAAGTGGCACTGCGCGAACTGGGCATAGCGGAAAAATCCATTCACCTTGAGCGTTTCAATACGCCGGGGACCAGCGTGAAACGCGCCACCGGCGTGCAGGCGGAAGGCCGCACGGTCACCCTTCGTCAGGATGGGCGCGATCGCCTGATTTCACTGAATGCGGAAGATGACAGCATTCTCGACGCCGCGCTGCGCCAGGGCGCTGACCTGCCGTTCGCCTGTAAAGGCGGCGTGTGCGCCACCTGCAAATGCAAGGTGGTCAGCGGTGAGGTGGCGATGGCCGCCAACTATAGCCTTGAAGCCGATGAACTGGCGGCGGGCTATGTGCTGAGCTGCCAGGCGCTGCCAACCAGCGGTGACGTAGTGGTCGACTTCGATGCGCGGGGGATGGCATGAGCGAACTGCTGATTTCCCGTCACGACCGTGTACTGCAACTGACCCTGAACCGTCCGCAGGCGCGTAACGCCCTGAACAATGCGCTGCTAACGCAGATTGCTGATGCGCTGGAAAGCGCGGCGGCGGACGCCAGCATCAGCGTTTGCGTGATTGGCGGCAACCCGCGCTATTTCGCCGCCGGGGCCGATCTTAATGAAATGGCGGAAAAAGATCTGCCCGCCACTTTCGACGATATTCGTCCTCGCCTGTGGGCACGTATTGATGCCTTCAACAAGCCGTTGATCGCGGTGGTTAACGGTTACGCGCTGGGAGCCGGGTGCGAGCTGGCTCTTCTGTGCGACCTGGTGATTGCCGGGGATAACGCGCGCTTCGGCCTGCCGGAAATTACTCTCGGCACCATGCCAGGGGCGGGCGGTACGCAGCGGCTTATCCGTTGTGTTGGCAAAGCGCTGGCCAGCCGAATGGTGCTGAGCGGTGAAAGCATTGATGCAGAACGAGCACAATGGGCCGGGCTGGTGAGTGACATTCACCCGGCGAACCTCTCCGATGAATACGCGCTCAAGCTGGCGGCGACCATCGCCCGTCACTCACCGCTGGCGCTGCGGGCGGCAAAACAGTCTCTACGCGCTGCGCAAGAAGTGGGTCTCCAGGCCGGTCTGGTGCAGGAACGTCAGCTGTTTACGCTGCTGAGCGGCACCGAAGATCGTCGTGAAGGCGTCAGCGCCTTTTTAGAAAAACGCACACCGGAATTTAAAGGACGCTAATCGTGGACGCATTTATTCTCAGCGAAGTGGAGCAGGGCGTGATGACTATCACCCTGAACCGCCCGGACCGACTCAACAGCTTTAACGACGTGATGCACCAGCAGCTTGCCGACTGCCTGAAACAGGCCGAGCGCGACGACACCATTCGTTGCCTGCTGATCACCGGTGCCGGACGCGGATTTTGCGCCGGACAGGATCTGAACGACCGTAACGTTGACCCGAGCGGCCCCGCGCCGGATCTGGGCATGTCGGTGGAACGCTTCTACAACCCGCTGGTGCGCCGCTTAGCCGCGCTGCCGAAGCCGGTTATCTGTGCCGTCAACGGCGTTGCCGCTGGTGCTGGCGCCACACTGGCCTTGGGCTGCGACATCGTCCTTGCCGCGCGCTCGGCGAAGTTTGTCATGGCCTTCAGCAAGCTCGGTCTGGTGCCGGACTGCGGCGGAAGCTGGGTGCTGCCGCGCGTAGCCGGTCGTGCTCGCGCCGTGGGTTTGCTGATGCTTGGTGATAACCTCAGCGCCGAACAGGCCGCGCAGTGGGGCATGATCTGGCAAGTGGTCGACGATGCCGAGTTGAAAGATACCGCGTTGACCATGGCGCGCCATTTTGCGGCGCAGCCGACCTATGGCCTGGGGCTGATTAAGAAAGCCTTGCAGCTTTCCGAAACCAACACGCTGGATCAGCAGCTTGAGCTTGAGCGCGACTACCAGCGCATGGCCGGTCGCAGCGATGACTATCGCGAAGGGGTCAGCGCCTTTCTCGGCAAACGCCCACCACAGTTCAGCGGGAAATAAGCCATGACGCAAACTCTTCATCGCGTTGCCGTGATCGGCGGTGGAACAATGGGTGCAGGCATTGCCGAGGTGGCTGCCAGCGCCGGACATTCGGTCCTGCTGTATGACATTTCCGCTGAGGCGATTACTCGCGCCATTGAGGGTATTCGCCAGCGACTCGACGTTCGTGTTGGTCGTGGAAAAATCAGTGCGGAACAGGCCAGTGAGCTGCTGGCACGGATCTCCCCCGCGACTGAACTGAATCAGCTTGCCGATGCACAACTGGTGATTGAAGCCGCGTCCGAGCGGCTGGAAATTAAAAAAGCGCTGTTCAGTCAGTTGGCGGAGATCTGTTTGCCGTCAACGCTGCTAACCAGTAATACCTCGTCGATCTCAATTACCGCAATTGCGGCGGGAGTGAAGCATCCGGAACGTGTGGCGGGGCTGCACTTCTTTAACCCGGCACCGGTGATGAAACTGGTGGAAGTGGTGAGCGGCCTTGCCACCTCAACGGAAGTGGTCGAGCAGCTTTGCCAGTGCGTAATCGCCTGGGGCAAGCAGCCGGTGCGCTGCCGCTCAACGCCGGGTTTTATTGTCAACCGCGTGGCGCGTCCGTACTACGCTGAAGCCTGGCGCGCGTTGGAAGAACAGGTTGCGTCAGCGGAAGTGATTGATGCGGCGCTGCGTGACGGCGGCGGCTTCCCGATGGGACCGCTGGCGCTGACCGACTTGATTGGTCAGGACGTCAACTTTGCCGTGACCTGTTCGGTGTTTAACGCCTTCTGGCAGGACCGCCGTTTTCTACCGTCTTTGCTGCAACAGGAGCTCGCTCTGGCGGGGCGTCTGGGAAAGAAGAGCGGTTACGGCGTCTATCGCTGGCCTGCTGAAGTATCGCCTGAACTGGCTGTTGCAGCGGTAGCGCCTGAAAATGCAGCAAAAAATATCAAGCGTGACGTTGTCACTGAACTGGATGATGTGCTGCTCCTTGAAACGACCGGTGAAACCGCGCTGGCCTTAAGCGTGCGGCACCAGCGCCCGGTGGTGGTGTATGACCATGCTGCGGGCGACACCGTCGTGCTGGCAAGCGCACCAACCAACCCGGCTTCAGCCACCGACAAAGCGGTGTACTACTTCCAGCAGCAGGGCAAAAAAGTGCTGCGTATTGCCGACTACCCAGGGCTGCTGGTATGGCGCACGGTAGCGATGCTGGCGAACGAAGCGCTGGATGCGCTGCAAAAAGGAGTCGCCAGCGCCGAGGATATCGATACCGCCATGTGTTTGGGGGTCAACTACCCGCACGGGCCGCTGGCCTGGGGTGAATCGCTCGGCTGGGGACGTGTGCTTCGTCTGCTGGAAAATCTACAACAGCACTATGGTGAAGAACGCTATCGCCCGAGTGCTCTGCTGCGCCAGAAAGCGCTGATGGAGATGCGTCATGAGTAATGAAGCCTGGCGCAACGCCCGCGCCATGTATGTGAAAGACACCTGCGCGCAGGCGCTGGGGATTGAAATTATTGAGATGGACGACGGTTATTCGCAGATGACCATGACCGTGTCGCCGTCGCAGCTGAATGGCCATCAGACCTGTCACGGCGGGCAACTGTTTTCACTGGCGGATACTGCCTTTGCTTACGCCTGCAACAGTCAGGGACTGGCAGCAGTAGCCTCAGCGGCCA
>NZ_SZWU01000076.1:124409-136757 GCF_005280935.1 Citrobacter sp. wls757
TCTGCGCCCGGCCTTTGCAGGTGACAAACTGACCGCCACCGCGCGGGTCAAGCAGCAAGGCAAACTCACTGGCGTTTACGACATTGAAATTGTCAATCAGCAACACAAAACCGTGGCTCTGTTTCGCGGCAAATCCCACCGCATCGGTGGCACGATTACAGGAGAAGTCTAATGCGTGACGCATTTATTTGTGACGGTATTCGTACCCCGATTGGTCGCTACGGCGGGGCGCTGGCAGGCGTGCGTGCCGACGATCTGGCGGCCATCCCGTTGCGTGAATTACTCAACCGCAACCCACGCCTGGATCCCAGCGCTATTGACGATGTGATCTTCGGTTGCGCCAACCAGGCGGGCGAGGATAACCGCAACGTGGCGCATATGGCGACCCTGCTGGCGGGTTATCCGCACAGCGTTGCCGGCACGACCATCAACCGTCTGTGCGGCTCCGGGCTTGATGCGATCGGCTTCGCTGCTCGCACGATCAAAGCCGGTGATGCCGACCTGCTGATCGCTGGTGGTGTTGAGTCAATGTCCCGCGCGCCGTTCGTGATGGGTAAGGCAACGACGCCATACCAGCGTCAGGCAGAAATGTTTGATACCACCATTGGCTGGCGTTTTGTGAACCCGCTCATGCAGCAACAATTCGGAACTGACAGCATGCCGGAAACGGCGGAGAATGTAGCTGAATTGTTAAATGTAAGCCGAGAAGACCAGGACGCCTTTGCGTATCGCAGCCAGCAGCGCACGGCGAAAGCCCAGCGTGACGGCATTCTGGCGCAGGAAATTGTGCCGGTACAAATCATTGGCAAGAAAGGGGCAGTTAGCGCAGTACGTGAAGATGAACATCCGCGTGCAGAAACCACGCTGGAGCAACTCGCACAACTGAAAACACCGTTTCGTAAGAACGGCGTGGTCACCGCAGGCAATGCCTCTGGGGTGAACGACGGCGCGGCAGCAATGATCGTAGCCAGCGAGCAACACATAAAGGCCCAGGGACTAACGCCGCGTGCACGCATTGTCGCGATGGCGACGGCGGGCGTGGAGCCGAAGTTTATGGGGCTTGGGCCAGTTCCTGCGGTACGAAAAGTGCTGGAGCGCGCCGGGCTGAATATCAACGATATGGATGTGATTGAGCTGAATGAAGCCTTTGCCGCCCAGGCGTTGGGTGTGATGAGACAGCTTGGACTGGCAGATGACGCAGAACACGTGAATCCCAATGGGGGGGCTATCGCTTTAGGTCACCCGCTGGGGATGAGCGGTGTGCGGTTAGCGCTGGCTGCAACGCTGGAGCTGGAACGACGCAATGGACGTTATGCGCTGTGTACGATGTGTATTGGCGTGGGTCAGGGCATTGCCATGATCCTTGAGCGAGTGTGAGCTAATTGACCTGCGAGTGCCCTACAAAATGACAACGACAACGACAAAATTAGATCCGATTGAAACCGCATCGCGTGACGAATTACAGGCTTTGCAAACCGAGCGCCTGAAATGGACGTTAAAACACGCCTATGAAAATGTCCCGATGTACCGCCGTAAGTTCGACGCGGCGGGGGTTCACCCGGATGATTTCCGTGAGCTGAGCGATCTGAGCAAGTTTCCCTGCACCACCAAGCAGGATCTGCGTGACAACTATCCCTTCGACACCTTCGCGGTACCGATGGAGCAGGTGGTGCGTATCCATGCATCATCCGGCACCACGGGTAAACCGACAGTGGTGGGCTATACGCAAAATGATATCGATACCTGGGCTAACATCGTCGCCCGCTCGCTGCGTGCCGCAGGCGGTACCGCGAAAGATAAAATCCACGTCGCTTATGGCTATGGCCTTTTCACCGGCGGACTGGGCGCGCACTACGGCGCGGAACGCCTGGGGGCAACGGTTATCCCGATGTCCGGCGGTCAAACCGAGAAACAGGCGCAGCTGATTCGCGATTTCAAACCTGACATGATTATGGTTACGCCATCCTACTGTCTGAACCTGATTGAAGAGCTGGAGCGCCAGATGGGTGGTGACGCGCGGGGTTGTTCGCTGCGTACCGGTGTCTTTGGCGCAGAGCCGTGGACAACGGGGATGCGCGCGGAGATCGAACGTCGCCTGGGTATTACGGCGCTGGATATTTATGGCCTCTCGGAAGTGATGGGGCCGGGCGTGGCGATGGAGTGCATCGAAACGGGTGATGGTCCGACAATATGGGAGGATCATTTCTTCCCGGAAGTGGTCAATCCGGATGACGGTACACCACTGGCTGACGGCGAGCACGGCGAATTGCTGTTCACCACGCTGACGAAAGAAGCGCTACCGGTCATTCGTTATCGTACCCGCGACCTGACGCGCCTGCTGCCGGGTACCGCGCGCACGATGCGTCGTATGGATCGCATTAGCGGGCGCAGCGACGATATGCTGATTATTCGCGGCGTCAACGTCTTCCCATCGCAGGTGGAAGAAGAGATCCTCAAGATTGAACATCTGGCTCCGCATTACCAGTTGGAAGTGGATCGCCGTGGCCATCTTGATTCGCTTTCGGTACGCGTGGAGCTTAAAGAGAGTAGCCTGGTGCTAAGCCATGAGCAGCGCTGCCAGATTTGCCATCATTTGCGTCATCGTATTAAGTCGATGGTCGGTATTTCAACGGACGTAAGCATTGTTAACTGCGGCAGCATTCCGCGCTCAGAAGGAAAGGCGTGTCGGGTGTTCGACCTGCGCAAAGTTGCCGCCAACGGTTAAGACTCGTAGGCCTGATAAGCGCAGCGCCATCAGGCGAGAGCGCAAAAGTTACCGGATGGCGGCGTTGCCTTATCCGGCCTACAAATTCCTGCCATATCGCGGAAATTATCCTGTGCTATGATTCAAAAAGGACAAAAAAGACAACAGTATGAATCATATGGAAAAACTCGATAGTTTTATTCAGCAGGCGGTAACCGCAATGCCGGTCAGCGGCACCTCTCTTATCGCCTCGCTTTACGGGGACTGTTTATCGCAACGCGGTGGAGAAGTCTGGCTCGGTAGCGTTGCCGCGCTGCTGGAAGGGCTTGGCTTCGGTGAGCGTTTTGTACGTACCGCGCTGTTTCGCCTTAATAAAGAAGAATGGCTGGACGTAGTACGTATCGGCCGCCGCAGTTTCTACCGCCTGAGTGATAAAGGGCTACGCTTGACGCGCCGCGCCGAGAGCAAAATCTACCGTGCCAGCGCCCCTGAGTGGGACGGTACCTGGCTGCTGCTGCTGTCGGAGGGGCTGGAGAAAAATACCCTGGCCGAAGTTAAAAAGCAGCTGTTATGGCAAGGTTTTGGCGTACTGGCGCCGAGTCTGCTGGCGTCGCCATCGCAAAAGCTGGCGGACGTACAGTCGCTGCTTCATGAAGCTGGGGTAGCGGAAAACGTCATCGTTTTTGAGGCGCATTCGCCGTTGGCACTCTCCCGCGCTGCGCTGCGTGAGCGGGTAGAAGGGTGCTGGCACTTAACCGAACAAAATGCCATGTACGAGGCGTTTATCACGCTGTTCCGTCCGTTGTTACCGCTACTGCGTGACGCCGGGCCGGACGAACTTACGCCAGAGCGCTGCTTCCAGATCCGCCTGTTGCTCATTCACTTCTATCGTCGGGTTGTGCTCAAAGATCCGCTGTTGCCGGAAGAATTGTTGCCTGCTCACTGGCTGGGTCAGACGGCGCGTCAGCTGTGCATTAATATTTATCAACGTGTTGCGCCCGGCGCCCAGGTTTTCGTCAGCGAAAAAGGCGAGAGCTCGGTGGGGGAACTGCCCGCGCCGGGTCCGCTCTATTATCAACGCTTCGGCGGATTAGCCGAGGTGTAACAGGAGAAGCCATGCCGATTTACCAGATTGACGGGATGATCCCGGTAGTTCCTGCAGAAAGCTATGTTCACCCAACCGCAGTGCTGATTGGCGATGTCATTCTCGGCAAAGGTGTTTATGTTGGTCCCAACGCCAGCCTGCGCGGAGATTGTGGGCGTATCGTGGTTAAAGATGGGGCGAATATCCAGGATAACTGCGTGATGCACGGATTTCCCGGCCAGGATACGGTGGTGGAAGAGGACGGACATATCGGCCACGGCGCGATTCTGCATGGCTGTGTGATTGGGCGTAACGCGCTGGTCGGCATGAGCGCGGTGATTATCGATGGCGCGACCATCGGTGAAAACAGTATCGTTGGTGCTTCGGCGTTTGTGAAAGCGCGCGCTGAGATGCCCGCCAACCATCTGATTGTCGGCAGCCCGGCGAAAGCGATTCGCATGTTAACTGAGCAGGAACTGGTGTGGAAAAAACAGGGTACTCGCGAGTATCAGGTGCTGGTGGGGCGCTGTCAGCAGACGCTTGCAGAAGTGGAGCCGCTGACTGCGGTAGAACCCGACAGAAAGCGGCTGGAGTTTGATGAGAATTTGCAACCTAAGTCAGCGAGTTAGCGATTCTACGCAATACCCGGTGTCAGAACTGATAGCTGGCGGTAACGCTGACGTTACGCGGCTCACCATAAACGATAGAACCGTCGATATTCGTGTCGTAGGTTTTATCGAACAGGTTATTAAGGTTACCCTGCACTGAGAAGTTTTTTGTTACCTGGTAGCGGGTGAACAAATCTACCAGGGCGTAGCTTCCCTGTTCCGCGCGGAATGTGCCATAAGGCGTGACCGTATCGCTGTAAACACGATTCTGCCAGTTAACTCCACCGCCGACGGTCAGTTCCGGCATGGCTGGCAGGCGATAACGGGTAAACAGTTTGACCGTGGTCCGCGGCAGATTCGGGTTTACTGCATTGCCTTCGTTGTCTTCAGCAACATAGCGTGTCGCACCAAACGTCATCTGCCAGTTATCGGTGATCGCACCGTTAATCTCGAATTCGACCCCTTTGCTGACCGTACCATCCATCGCTTTAAAGGCCGTGTCGCCATTGCTACCGGCGATTGGCACGCCGGTTGATTGCGCTACGTTATCCTGTTCAATGCGGAACACCGCGAGCGTGGTGGTTAAACGGCTGTTCATCCAGTCGGACTTCAGGCCAAGCTCATAGTTGTTGCCGGTGATCGGAGAGAGATATTTACCGGAACTGTCGCGCTTGTTCTGCGGCTGGAAGATTGAGGTATAGCTGGCGTAGGTAGACCAGTTATCGTCAATGTCATAGACCAGACCCGCATACGGCGTGGTGTGGTTTTGCTCCATGCTGTAGGTCAGGGTGTCGATACGCCAGTTGGTGTAACGTGCGCCAACAATCAAATGCAGTGGGTCGGCCAGCGAAATACGCGTTGCGGCGTACAGCGATTTCATGTGCGTGGTATCGTCCTGAGCCAATGACTGCGGGTTCCAGTTGGTTTCAGGGAAGTTACCATCATAGGTATAGAAGCTGCCGATTTCGTTGGGGAAAACGTTCGCCCACGAGCTTTCATAACGGTTATTCTGTTTACTGTAGCTGCCGCCCAGCATCAGATTATGCTGACGACCAAACAGATCGTAACCGCCGTCGGCAAATAGATCGACAGCATCCACTTTACGTTTGCCGCTGTTCCAGCCGGTTCCTCCGACGTAGTCATATCCCGGACCATAGTTGCCATATGGGCCAATCAGCGTGCCGTCGGCCTTATTAACATAGGCATCGACGTACATCATTTTACTGTCGAACTTGACCTCGGAGTGGGTGGCGTTCATGGTCGCCTGCCAGGTATCGGCAAAACGTTGTTTGATGGTGACAAACACTTTGTTGAAGTCTTTATCGTTGTAAGCCCAGTCCGGTGCAGTGCTGCGCGAACGGTCGTAGCTGTTTTTACTGCCATCGGTATTCCAGCGCGGCAATCCACCCCAGGTTGGGCTGTTGATATCAATGCGCTGATATTCATATCCCGCAGACAGGCTGGTGGTGTCACCCAAATCGGCATCGACAATCCCGGAGAAGAACATTTTTTCGCTATTGTAGCGATCAAGCCAGGAGTCGTTATTCTGGTAACCCGCCACGATGCGGCCGCGCACGTTGCCGTCTGCTGTAAGCGGGCTTTGCAGATCGGTCACATAGCGTTGTTTGTTCCAACTGCCATATTCCGCTGAAACATTACCGGTGAACTCGCGGCTGGTGGCATGCTTACGGATCATGTTAATGGAGGCTGAAGGATTACCCGTCCCGGTCATTAGCCCGTTTGCGCCACGGACCACTTCGACACGCTCAAAAAGGGCGGTGTCAGAAAGGGCGTCACCGAGATTCCAGCGGGATTCAAAATAGGTCGGGATCCCATCGACCATATAGTTATCAATCTGAAATCCGCGCGAGTAATAGCTGCTGCGATCTGAATCCGCCTGGCTTTTGCTTATCCCCAACGTGTTATCCATCACATCGCCCAGCGTTTGCAACTGCTGATCTTCCATGCGTTGCTGGCTGACAATGCTGACCGATTGCGGAATATCGCGCTGTGTCATTTGCATTTTTGTGCCAGCGGTCGTCGATTTAACACTGTAATCCTGCTCCTCGCTGGATGCGGATGGAGCAGAACCCTCCACGATCACTGTCTCTTCTGCAGGGGCTGCGAGGCTGGTGGAAGGTAAAAGGGCTAGCGTGACGCATGCTGCCAGCAAAGAAGGGGCAAGGCCCGGTTGGCGTTGAACATTCCCGTTGAGTGTTGTGAAAGACATCGAAAAGTCCTTGATAATTATTAATATTAAGTTCAAATCACCGGTAGTTGTGATGAACCCTTTGGTTGTAAATTATTAAATGCGCATGTAAATACAAATGCGAAATATACGCATTAGCACTCAATGTGTAAACAGATGCTACGGCATAAATGAAATATTGTTTCAGTACTATGCTTGAGCAATAGCGCAGGGAAATGGTTATAAGAGCAGCACTGACTGGGGTTTTCGCTTAAAAAATCGAGGGTTAAAGTTGAAAGAGCGTGAGTAACTCGCTCATACTCTATACTCGCAGAGTTACCCGGCGTAGCATGGCAAAACGCTTGGGCTGTTAATGAAAAAGGAAAACGTCGTGGCAGAAGAAACTATATTCAGCAAAATTATTCGTCGTGAGATTCCGTCGGATATCGTATACCAGGATGAACTGGTCACTGCGTTTCGTGATATTTCCCCTCAGGCACCAACGCATATCCTGATCATTCCTAACATTCTGATCCCAACTGTCAACGATGTGACGGCGGAACATGAACAGGCATTGGGCCGCATGATCACCGTTGCGGCGAAAATTGCTGAGCAGGAAGGCATTGCTGCAGATGGGTACCGCTTAATCATGAACACCAACCGCCACGGGGGGCAGGAGGTGTATCACATTCATATGCACCTGCTGGGTGGACGTGCGCTTGGCCCAATGCTTGCGCATAAAGGTCTGTAAGCATGACCAGAGGATGCATTGCGCTTTCACTGGGCTTGCTGTTGCTGGCGGGTTGTCGAACACATCCTGAAATCCCGGTAAGTGATGAACAGTCGCTGGTGATGGAATCAACAATTCTGGCGGCGGGTATTACAGCAGAGCAGCCCACGTTAACAACGTCTGATATTCAGGCTTCGGCATCCTCTCGACTCTATAACGAAAGACAAGAACCCGTTACCGTTCATTATCGGTTTTACTGGTATGACGCCAGAGGGCTGGAAATGCACCCTCTGGAAGCGCCACGCAGTGTGACTATTCCGGCTCATTCGTCGGTGACGCTGTACGGCAGCGCCAATTTTCTGGGGGCGCACAAGGTTAGACTTTATCTTTATTTGTAAGGGGTGAATCTTGATGAACAAAATGAATCGCTACGCACTGATTGCCGCGCTGGCGATGTTTCTCTCTGGCTGTGTGGCGCAACGTGAGCCCGCGCCGGTAGAGGAAGTAAAGCCGGTACCGGAACAGCCTGCGCAGCCGCAACAGCCGGTGCCGGTTGTGCCAACGGTGCCAAGCATACCGCAGCAGCCGGGCCCAATTGAGCATGAAGACCAAACGGCGCAGCCTACGCCACGTCAACGTCACTATGACTGGAACGGGGCTATGCAGCCGATGGTCGGCAAAATGCTGCAGGCAGACGGCGTCAAAGCGGGCGGCGTTCTGCTGGTTGATAGCGTGAATAACCGCACCAACGGCTCGTTGAACGCGGGTGAAGCCACCGAAACCTTACGTAACGCGCTGGCGAATAACGGTAAGTTTACGCTGATTTCTGCCCAACAGCTGGCTGTCGCCAAACAGCAGTTAGGTCTGTCGCCGAATGACAGTCTGGGAACGCGCAGTAAAGCGATTGGTATCGCCCGTAACGTTGGCGCGCAGTATGTGCTTTATTCCAGCGCATCCGGCAACGTCAATTCGCCTGCGCTGCAAATGCAATTAATGCTGGTACAAACTGGCGAGATAATCTGGTCAGGTAAAGGTGCCGTTCAGCAACAATAACAGACTCACGCGCGGCGAAGTGTTGTCGCGCTATTTCCCGCAGTATCATCCCGTCGCAACCAGCCAAACCGGCCTGAGCGGCGGGAGCTGCATCATTGAACACCGTTCCCACCGACTGGTACTGCGCTGCCATCACGACCCTGACGCGCCGGAATCTCATTTCTTACGCCAATATCATGCGCTAAAACACCTGCCAGAAAGCCTTGCGCCACGTCCTCACTTTTATACGCGTGGGTGGATGGCAGTCGAGTTTTTTCACGGTAAGGTAGAATCCAGATTACCGGACGCCGACGAACTCGCAGGCTTACTGTATCATCTGCACCAGCAACCCCGATTGGGCTGGCGAATCAACCTGCTTCCGCTACTTGAACAGTACTGGCAGTGTGGCGATCCGGCGCGTCGTACACCATGCTGGCTGCGCGCGCTGAAGCGGCTAAGGAAACGAGGTGAGCCTCGACCTTTGCGTCTGGGGCCGCTGCATATGGATGTTCACGGTGACAACATCGTACGTACGGCATCAGGGCTGCGGCTGATTGACTGGGAATACGCCGGAGACGGTGATATTGCCCTGGAGCTGGCGGCAGTATGGGTTAGCGATGAATCCCAGCACCAACAGTTGGTTAGCACCTACGCCCAACGAGCGCACATTGAGCCAGACGTTTTGTGGCGACAGGTCAGACAATGGCAACCTTGGATAATGATGCTGAAGGCGGGGTGGTTTGAGTATCGCTGGCGGCAAACCGGCGATCGACAATTTATCAGGCTGGCCGATGAAACCTGGCGGCAGCTAACAATGAAAGGATAAGGAGAGCAGTGTGGGCCCAGTAATGTTGGATGTCGAAGGGTATGAGCTGGACGCTGAAGAGCGTGAGATTCTGGCACATCCGCTGGTAGGTGGGTTGATCCTCTTTACCCGAAATTATCATGACCCGGAACAGCTGAGTGAATTAGTGCGTCAGATCCGGGCTGCGTCACGTAACCATCTGGTGGTGGCGGTAGATCAGGAAGGCGGACGCGTACAGCGTTTTCGTGAGGGCTTTACCCGCCTGCCTGCAGCTCAATCCTTTGCTGCGTTGTACGGTCTGGAAGAGGGCGGCAAACTGGCTCAGGACGCTGGGTGGTTGATGGCCAGCGAAATGATCGCGATGGACATTGATATCAGCTTTGCACCCGTGCTGGATGTGGGCCATATCAGCGCGGCAATCGGCGAGCGTTCTTACCATGCCGATCCGCTAAAAGCGCTGGCGATGGCGACCCGCTTCATTGACGGGATGCATGCTGCTGGCATGAAAACGACCGGTAAACATTTCCCAGGACATGGGGCGGTGACGGCGGATTCACACAAAGAAACCCCAACCGATCCACGCCCAGAAGCCGAGATTCGTGCGAAAGATATGTCCGTGTTCCAGACGTTGATTACGGAAAACAAACTGGATGCCATTATGCCTGCGCATGTCATCTACAGTGATGTCGATCCGCGTCCGGCGAGTGGTTCACCTCACTGGTTGAAAACGGTGCTACGCCAGGAGCTTGGCTTCGATGGTGTCATTTTCTCCGACGATTTGTCGATGGAAGGGGCGGCGATTATGGGAAGCTATGCGGAGCGTGGACAGGCCTCGCTGGATGCAGGTTGCGATATGATCCTGGTCTGCAATAATCGTAAGGGAGCGGTCAGTGTGTTAGATAATCTGTCGCCGATCAATGCAGAACGTGTTACACGTTTGTATCATAAAGGTTCATTTTCACGTCAGGAACTGATGGACTCGTCACGCTGGAAGACGGTAAGCGCTCAGCTTAACCAACTTCATGAGCGCTGGCAGGAAGAGAAAGCAGGTCATTAACGCAAGTTTGGCGAGGATGCGATGATTATCTATTTACACGGTTTTGACTCTAACAGCCCGGGCAACCATGAGAAGGTGTTGCAGTTGCAATTCATCGACCCGGATGTCAGGCTGATTAGCTACAGTACGCGGCATCCTAAACATGATATGCAGCATCTGCTGAAAGAAGTGGACAAAATGCTGCAGCTGAATGTGGATGACCGTCCGCTGATTTGTGGTGTGGGGCTCGGGGGATATTGGGCTGAACGGATTGGTTTCCTGTGTGATATTCGTCAGGTAGTGTTTAATCCCAACCTGTTCCCGTATGAGAACATGGAAGGCAAAATCGACAGACCTGAGGAGTATGCAGACATCGCAACAAAATGCGTGACCAATTTCCGTGAGAAGAATCGCGATCGCTGCCTGGTGATCCTGTCACGTCATGATGAAGCGCTTAACAGTCAGCGTTCGTCGGAAGAGCTGCATCATTTTTACGAGATAGTCTGGGACGAAGAGCAGACGCATAAGTTTAAGAATATCTCTCCGCATTTGCAGCGCATCAAAGCGTTCAAGACGTTAGGTTAATTCTTATTGAGTGTGTAAAAAACCAGCCATCGGGCTGGTTTTTTTGTTCTTAAAGTTCCGGTTGTCTATCTTTTCAGCATCAAAACTTGATACATATCAATTTTGGTATGACCAATGCACCGTTCGTGTTATTCTCACTCTCGAAGAACATTTTCATTGCCGTAACTTGTTGTTAATTAAAGGCTATGCTCATAACTTTTAATTAACAATTGGTTAATAAATTTGAGGGGGTCACGTTGACTACACCATTGAAAAGGATCGTGATTGTCGGCGGCGGTGCTGGCGGACTGGAAATGGCGACGCAGCTGGGTAAAAAACTCGGGCGTAAGAAAAAGGCCAAAATCACACTGGTAGACAGAAACCACAGTCACTTGTGGAAACCGTTACTGCATGAAGTGGCGACGGGTTCACTGGACGAAGGTGTGGATGCGCTGAGTTATTTGGCTCATGCCCGTAACCATGGCTTCCAGTTCCAGTTAGGCTCGGTGGTGGATATCGATCGTGAAGCGAAGACCATTACTCTCGCTGAGCTGCGCGATGAGAAGGGTGAGCTACTGGTTCCTGAGCGTAAAGTGCCGTATGACACGCTGGTGATGGCGTTGGGCAGTACGTCTAACGATTTCAACACCCCTGGCGTGAAAGAAAACTGCATTTTCCTCGATAACCCGCATCAGGCGCGTCGTTTCCACCAGGAGATGCTGAATCTGTTCCTGAAGTATTCCGCGAATCTGGGCGCTAACGGAAAAGTGAATATCGCCATTGTGGGCGGCGGTGCGACGGGTGTTGAACTCTCCGCTGAGCTGCACAATGCGGTAAAACAACTGCACAGCTATGGTTACAAAGGGCTGACCAATGACGCGCTGAACGTTACGCTGGTCGAAGCCGGTGAGCGTATTCTGCCTGCGTTGCCGCCGCGTATTTCCGGTGCTGCGCATAATGAGTTAACCAAACTGGGCGTACGCGTACTGACCCAGACGATGGTAACCAGCGCTGACGAAGGGGGACTGCACACCAAAGATGGCGAATACATTAAAGCCGATCTGATGGTGTGGGCGGCGGGTATCAAAGCGCCAGACTTTATGAAAGACATTGGCGGTCTGGAAACGAACCGTATTAACCAACTGGTGGTTGAGCCAACTCTGCAGAGCACGCGCGATCCTGACGTGTACGCGATTGGCGACTGCGCTTCCTGCGCTCGCCCGGAAGGCGGTTTTGTGCCTCCGCGCGCTCAGGCAGCACACCAGATGGCGACCTGCGCGATGAACAATATTCTGGCACAGATGAACGGTAAGCCGCTGAAAGCGTATCAGTACAAAGATCACGGCTCTCTGGTCTCGCTCTCTAACTTCTCTACCGTGGGTAGCCTGATGGGCAACCTGACCCGTGGTTCGATGATGGTGGAAGGACGTATTGCGCGCTTTGTGTACATCTCACTGTACCGCATGCACCAGATTGCTTTGCACGGCTACTTCAAAACCGGGCTGATGATGCTGGTCGGCAGTATCAACCGGGTGATTCGCCCGCGTCTGAAACTGCATTAATATCGACCTGTGGCGTCGGATGATTTTACGCATCC
>NZ_SZWU01000076.1:136798-141156 GCF_005280935.1 Citrobacter sp. wls757
AGAGTTGTCTGAATCATTCCGCTTTCGCTCCACCTCCCGCTATTTTCATCCGTAATCTGATTGGCATTCCTTACCTTCTGTTGCAAAGTTGTTGCTAATAGCAAAAAAGGAGGAAGTCCCGTGAATAAATCAATGTTGGCGGGTATAGGGATTGGCGTAGCTGCTGCGCTGGGTGTTGCAGCGGTGGCCAGTCTGAACGTTTTCGAGCGTGGCCCACAGTATGCGCAAGTTGTCTCTGCAACACCGATTAAAGAGTCGGTAAAAACACCGCGTCAGGAGTGCCGGAACGTAACGGTCACCCACCGCAAGCCGGTACAAGATGAAAACCGTATCGCGGGTTCCGTACTGGGCGCGGTTGCGGGTGGTGTTATTGGGCATCAGTTTGGCGGTGGACGTGGTAAAGATATTGCTACCGTGGCCGGTGCTTTAGGCGGTGGCTATGCAGGTAACCAGATTCAGGGTTCGATGCAGGAAAACGATACTTACACCACCACGCAGCAGCGTTGTAAAACGGTGTATGACAAATCTGAAAAGATGCTGGGCTACGACGTGACGTACAAAATTGGCGATCAGCAGGGGAAAATCCGTATGGATAAGGACCCCGGCGCGCAAATTCCGTTGGATAACAACGGACAGTTGGTACTGAATAACAAAGCGTAAAATAGCATTATCCTGAACATTAGCCCCCCATTCGCTCAGGCTGGGGGGCTTTTTTTATCAGAAGGTTAAGGCGTAGTTCAGACCAAAAGTACGACCCCGGCCCTTGTATTCATACAGTGACGGGCTGCCGTAGGTTGGGCTATACAGCAGTGGCGCACGTTGTCCCCACAGTGTGGTGTACTCTTCATTCAGCAGGTTTTCCACGCTGAAGGTCAGCTTACCCAACGGGAGCTGATAGCTGCCGATAAAGTCCATCGTGTTATAGCCATCCAGCTTGTTACCGCTGGCGTCGGTCAGATCAAATGTTTGCTGGCTCTGTACGCGCAAGGTCCACGGTTCTGGTGCCCAGCCGACCCACGCGGTTGCTTTGGACGGTGAGGCCAGCGTGACATCCCATTTTTGCCATTTACCGTTCTGTTTCACTTCCGATTTAATGACGTTGAAGTTGCCACCCAGGCTCCAGTCCGTGTCCGCAATGAAATAATCCACCGCACCTTCAACGCCATAAATGCGGCGATCGTCGGGCTGAACGTTAATGGTCATATCGCTGCGGTTGATAACGATCGATTTATCTGAAGTCGAGTAGTAAGCGGCCAGTTGCGTGCGCAGACTATCGCCGGTGTAGCGCCACCCCAGTTCGTACGAGTTAACTTTAATCCCTTCCAGACGTGAATCCGCCACGTTGACGCTGCGCTGGAGCTGGTAATGATCGCCAACCAGCGAATAGGTACCGTTACCGTAATATTTCCCTGGGTCCGGAAGCTCCACGCCCTGAGAAAAGTTAAACCACGTTTGCTGACGGTCGGTCAGGTGGGCAAGGATACCGGCGTTGAACAGGAAATTATCGTAATCGGTTTTGCCGCCCGGAATAGTATCGGCAGAGTTCGCAAGCCCGGTCGCGATTCCCTGCTGTTGAGCATAGCCAACGAAATCATCAACCCTGTTTTCGGTCCACTGATAGCGCACGCCGCCGCTGAGGGTAAAGATATCGTTAATGTCATAGCTGTTTTGCAGGAAAGGCGCGAAGTTGGTGATGCTGTAACCGGGGTAACGCCCGGTGGTATAAGCGGTACGGTTGTCCATGCCGCCGGAGGGCAGGGACCAGGCCAGATCGAAGAATTTCTGATTGGAGTCGAAGGTTTCGTGATCGGCATCGACACCCCACGTCAGCTCCCAGTTATCCATCAACTGGCTGTTGAGGGTAATTTTGGCACCAAACTGGTCTGTGTCCTGCTGTGATGCGGAGAAACTGGTGACTTTGCCTTTGCTGAGCGTAGGGAAGGGGTAGAATTTCAGCGATTCGTCACGATAATAGATTTGGCTGACCAGGTTCTGGCCAAAAAAATCCGCATCTGAATATTGCAGGCTAATAAGATGACGTTCGGTGCCGGGAATACGATCGGAATTCAGTCCGCTGCTGGTGTATGCTTTGCCGTTTCCGGTCACGGCGGACATGTTCTCGCCGAGATCCAGCCCGTAATCGTCATCCCCCTGACTTTTATAGTACTGCGTAACCAGTTGCAACTGACGGTTGTCGTCAAGTTCAATCGTCCCTGTGCCCATGACGTCCAGGCGATCGGAGTGCTGTAGCCCGGTTTGGGTGTTATCGAGCAGCAGGGCATCGTGATTACCGTCATACCAGCCGCCAAATCGTTGATACGCGACGGACATACGCCCGGAAGCGCGATCGGTTCCGCCACTCACCGCCGCGGCAACGCGTTCATCATGATCGTTGCTATTGTTGAAGCCGCTTTTGCTCCCCAGTTCGAGTTCTACTTCACGCTCCGGCTGACCTTTTTTGGTGACAATGTTGATTAATCCGCCGGTACTGCCACCGCCATAAAGAGAGGTGGCGCCTGAAATGACTTCAATGTGCGCAATGTTAAATGGGTCAATGGAGTCAAGCTGACGGCTGTCGGTTCGCGAGGAGTTCAGACGGACACCGTCAATTAGCACGACAATGGCGCGACCGCGCATGTTCATGCCGTAGTTTGTGCGTCCCTGGCTACTAACATCGATTCCTGGGATTAGCTGAGCAAGAACATCCTTGAACTCTTTTCCTCCCTGAACCTGTTGTTCAATCTCGCTTCCTTCAATAACCCAGGTTGTTTGCGCCATTTCTGCCACTGTGCGCTGGCTACGGTTGGCGCTGACGATGAGGTTCTCTTCCTCAGCCGCAACAGCGGGTAGAGTTAAAGATAACAGGAGAGGATTGAGCACCCAGAGACGCTTATGCATTTGTATTCCTTTTAAAAAAAGTCGGTCTGTTTTTGTTATAGCGGTAGAGAAACCGATGGTTACATTGTGAAACAGGCATTAAAACAAATGCGAATATTGCTGATAATAATTGTCGTTATCAATACTTTTTACAAAAAATGATCGGGTAACACGATGAAAGCAATGAGAAATGTAGGGACAATAGAACGGGAATCTAACCGGGGGCTTTATCAGCTCCCGGTGGTGTGAGTACAGCGGGGGAATTGCGGGAAAGGGTTAAGCTTTGACGAGTTCGGGCCACAGCCGCAGAGTTGTGTGTGCGATCTGCATCAGTTTTTCAAACGTTGCGCCTTCACGGGCGCTGATCGACATACCTTGTAAAATACAGTTCAGGTATTCGGCCAGTTTTTGCACGTCGCAATGGGCCGGAATTTCGCCTCGTTGCTGGCGCTGGTGAAGGAACTGGGTAAGCGTCTGTTCCTGCATTGCATGGCGGGATTTCACCGTGTGTGCAATATCGCGGGAAGAGGCTGCCAGCGTCGCAGAAGTATTAATCATGAAACATCCCGCCGGGGTGTCCTTGCTGGTAAAGCAGGTCGCTATAGCGGTGAAATAGTCTTCCAGTGCGGACTCAAGGCTTTTTTCTTCACAAAACAGCTGGGCTTCGTGTTTCGCCGCAAAGCGGGTGATGTAGCGGTCCAGTACGGCACGGAACAACCCTTCTTTATTGGTGAACTCCGCATACAGCGTGGGCGCTTTTGCGCCGGTGGCTTCCACAAGATCGGCGAGCGAGGTCGCTTCATATCCGTGCTGCCAGAAGAGTGTCATGGCCTTATCAAGCGCGGCTTCCCTGTCGAACACTTTTGGTCGGCCACGGCTTTTTTTTGCACAACCTGTCGTTTCAGTTGTCATGGCGCCGATGTACCTTTGTTGGGTTTATTGAATAACCATTATAAAAATATTCGACTGCACACTCCAGCGGATTCACGATAAAAATAATTTATAGCTATTAGTATGAAAAATAAGACCTTTATATTTTATATAACGATCATTATAAAAAAATGTTGACGTGTGACCTGGATCACATCTATGATTTACCTATCGATCGTTAAGTTAATCTTTTCGACACCCATTCATCTGCTAAAGGTCACTATCATGAAAAACGTAAAAACACTGTTTGTTGCTGCTGTTCTTAGCTCACTGTCATTTGCAAGCTTTGCCGCTGTTGAAGTTCAATCCACTCCTGCGGGCCAAGAGAAAGTCGGTACTATTTCTGCGAATGCGGGGACTAACTTAGGTTCTCTGGAAGATCAATTGGCGCAGAAAGCCGATGAGATGGGTGCGAAGTCTTTCCGTATTACTTCCGTTACCGGTCCTAACACTCTTCACGGAACTGCTGTTATCTACAAATAAGATTTAACCCATCGCAATGCCACTGCGAGTTAAATAAAAAACCCCCGCGGAATAAAATTCAGCGGGGG
>NZ_SZWU01000076.1:141187-142310 GCF_005280935.1 Citrobacter sp. wls757
TTTTTTTATACGCTACGTTTACAGCGGTTGTTGAGCAACGTCATGATGACGGGTCACATCGACCGGCATGCCTGAGCGAATCTCCATCGCATGATCCATGACGGCGGTATCTGTTTGCGCCGCATTTTTAAATGTCTGCATGGACGCGTTCAGCACGATCGGCAGCAGTTGCGGGTCGTCATTGATTTTTTCGGACAGCGGTTGGTGTACTTCCACCAGGCGCACGCCGTTAGGCTCAACGGATGCTTTGATCGGCGTATTGATAATATTGACCTTAGTTCCGGGCGTTACCTGACGGAACAGGGTTTCTATATCACCGTCGCGCAGACGAATACAGCCGGAACTGACGCGCATTCCGATGCCAAAATCAGCATTTGTACCGTGCAACAGGTACACGCCGCCGTATGCCGCTAAGCGAATCGCATGATGGCCCATCGGGTTATCCGGACCGGCAGGCACAACGGCAGGCAGGTCAATCCCGTTTGCTTTGTATCGCGCGCGGATATTTGCCGTCGGCGTCCAGGTGGGGTTGGCGCGTTTATCAGAGATGGTGGTTACCATCGTAGGCGTCAGCGTGTCACCACCTAACTGGCCAATACCAATAGGATACACGGTCACCGAATTGGTCCCCGGCTGGTAATAATAAAGACGCAGTTCGGCGAGGTTGATAACAATACCTTCGCGCGGGGCATCAGGTAGCAGAGTTTGTAACGGGATCGTCAAAACGCTGCCCGGACGTGGTACGTAAGGGTCAACGCCAGGGTTGGCCTGCAGCAGCGCGAGAAAGCCGACATTGTACTTTTTCGCAATCGCTTCCAGAGAACCGCCATTGTCTTCAACAACGTGAACGGCATTCTGACCCACCAGACGGCTTCCCGGTGGCGGCAGCGGCCAGGTGTTTGCCTGAGCCGGAAGTGCTAACGCGAATGTCGCTGCAAGCGTAAAAAACGCGAGCCAGCGAGAGAGTCGTTTATTGTTTAACATCACCATAAATCCATTGTTTTTACGTGGTTTTTATTATGTAAAAGTAAACGAGAATTATGGCTGTTTGCTGTGTCGGGAAGTGCAGGGAAGTGCAAAGAGTTTGTAAATTCATCAGGCCGGGTGAGTGGTGTGCTCACCC
>NZ_SZWU01000076.1:142342-152869 GCF_005280935.1 Citrobacter sp. wls757
CTGTTCACTATGCTTATGCTACGGCGTTTTCTTCAAGCTGACGCATAAACTGGCGGACCCAGTCGATCCGCGTTTTACGCTCGCTCAACTCCTGCATGAATTTCAGCCGGGTTGGACCGTCCAGACGGAAGTGCTGCGGCTGCTTTTGCAGTAAACCAATCAGCCAGACCGGGTTGACGTGGTTTTTCTCGGCAAATTCAATGGTACCGCCTTTTTCATTGCCTTCGAGCTTTCTGATCCCCAGTTTCTGCGCCTGCTGGCGTAAACGGGCGATATCCAGCAGCGTACGAGCCGGGTCGGGCAGCAAGCCAAAACGGTCTATCAGCTCAACCTTAATTTCTTCCAGTTCGTTTTCGCCTTTCGCACTGGCAATGCGCTTGTAGAACGACAGTCGGGTGTTTACATCCGGGATATAGTCATCCGGCAGCAGAGACGGCATGCGCAGTTCAACTTCGGTTTGCTGGCTGGTGAGATCTTCCAGTGACGGCTCACGCCCTTCTTTGAGCGCATCGACCGCGTTTTCCAGCAGTTCCATATACAGTGAGAAGCCGATGCTTTCCATGGAACCACTCTGATCTTCACCCAGTAATTCCCCGGCGCCGCGAATTTCGAGGTCGTGGGTCGCCAGCGCAAAACCTGCACCCAAATCTTCCAGCGAGGCGATGGCTTCCAGACGTTTTTGCGCGTCGGTGGTCATCGCTTTCGGATGCGGCGTCAGCAGCCAGGCGTAAGCCTGGTGGTGAGAACGTCCCACACGACCGCGCAACTGGTGTAATTGCGCTAAACCGAAGTGATCCGCTCGTTCGATGATGATGGTGTTAGCGGTGGGGATGTCGATCCCGGTTTCGATAATGGTGGTACACACCAGCACGTTAAAACGCTGATGGTGGAAATCATTCATCACGCGTTCCAGTTCGCGCTCGCGCATTTGTCCGTGACCGATACCAATACGCGCTTCCGGCACCAGTTCAGCTAATCTGTCAGCGGTTTTCTGGATGTTTTCGACGTCGTTAAACAGATAATAAACTTGTCCCCCGCGCAGAACTTCACGCAGGATCGCCTCGCGTACCACCAGGTTGTCGTATTCGCGCACGAAGGTTTTGACCGCCAGACGACGAGCGGGTGGCGTGGCGATAATCGACAGATCGCGCATGCCGCTCATTGCCATATTGAGCGTACGTGGAATTGGCGTTGCCGTCAGGGTCAGAATATCGACATCTGCGCGCATCGCCTTGATGCGTTCTTTGTGGCGCACGCCGAAACGGTGCTCTTCATCGACAATCAGCAGACCCAGATCTTTTAACTTCACATCCGCTTGCAGCAGTTTGTGCGTGCCGATGAGAATATCAATTTTTCCCTCGGCAACTTGCTCCAGAATCTGCGCTTGCTCTTTGGCGCTACGGAAACGGGACAACATCTCAATGCGTACCGGCCAGTTGGCAAAGCGGTCGCGGAAGTTGTCGAAGTGCTGCTGTGCGAGCAGGGTGGTCGGCACCAGCACGGCAACCTGCTTGTGGTTCTCTACGGCGAGAAAGGCCGCGCGCATCGCGACTTCGGTTTTACCAAAGCCGACGTCGCCGCACACCAGGCGGTCCATGGCCAGCGGTTGACACATATCGCTGAGTACCGCGTTAATCGCCTGCGCCTGGTCAGGCGTGGTTTCAAACGGGAAACTGTCGCAAAACAGCTGATACTGTTCACGGTCATGCTTAAAGGCAAAGCCTTCTTTCGCCGCGCGCTGGGCATAAATATCCAGCAGCTCTGCCGCAACATCGCGCACCTTCTCAGCGGCTTTCTGTCGGGCACGTGACCAGGCATCGCCGCCAAGTTTATGCAGCGGCGCATTCTCTTCTGCGCCACCTGCATAGCGGCTGATGAGATGCAGTGACGACACCGGCACGTACAGTTTGGCGTCGTTGGCATAGGTGAGCATCAGATATTCACCGGTTATGCCGCCCGCTTCCAGCGTGGTCATACCGGCATAACGACCCACGCCATGCTCCAGATGCACCACCGGCTGACCGGGATGCAGCTCTGCGAGGTTACGAATTAACGTATCCGGGTTGATGGTGCGACGAGAATCCTGGCGGCGGCGCGCCACGCGTTCCCCAAGCAGATCGCTTTCACAAATCAGCGCCAGATTGCGTTTGCTATCGATGAAGCCGTGCTCAGCTGCGCCAATCATCAGATAACGACCGTTATCTACGGCTTCATCGAGTCGCAATATCCGCTTCGGCGCCACTTTGATACGGGCGAGCAGTTCGCCAAGTGCTTCACGGCGGCCTTCACTTTCCACCGAGAAAATCACCGGACCGGTGAAGCCTTCAAGGAATTTACGTAACGCATCTAACGGCGCTTTTTGCTGTGCCTGAACGGCGATATCCGGCAGCTTCTGGAACCCGAGGTTAGTATTCGCTGCTTTGTTCGCCAGACTCTCGGTTTTCAGTTGAACGCGCGGCCAGCGTTTAAGTTCAGAAAACAGCTCATCAACCCGCAGCCACAGCGATTCCGGCGGCAGAAGCGGGCGCATCGGATCAACACCGCGATTTTCAAAGCGCGACAGGGTATCGGCCTGGAAGCGTTCTGCGCTGGTCTCGATATCACCGGTATTCACCAATAACGTATTGGCGGGGAAGTAGCTGAACAGCGGCGGCAGCGGCTCGCTGAAAAACAGCGGTTGCCAGTATTCAATACCCGCAGGTAACGTGCCTTTGCTGACCTGCTGGTAAATATGTTCGGCGTCGCGTTTCACCTCAAAGGTATCACGCCACTGGCTGCGGAATAGCTCGATGGCCGTTTTGTCAGTCGGGAATTCGTGTGCGGGAAGCAAATTAATGGCATCGACTTCTTCCAGCGTGCGCTGGGTGTCGGTATCAAACAGACGCAGGCTGTCGATTTCGTCATCAAAGAAATCCAGACGATAAGGCAACTCGCTGCCCATCGGGAACAAATCCAACAACGCGCCGCGTGTGGCGTATTCGCCGTGTTCCATGACCTGATCAACATGGCGATAGCCCGCACTGTCCAGCTGTTCACGCAGAGCGTCACGTGAAAGTCGCTGGCCCTTTTTCATGACCAGCGCATGACCGTGCAGATAGCTGTGCGGACAAACGCGCTGCATCAGTGTATTTACCGGAACGATCAGCACGCCGCGCTGCATGGCAGGCAGCTGATACAGCGTGGAGAGCCGCGAGGAGATAATCTCCTGATGGGGAGAAAAGCTGTCGTAGGGTAGCGTTTCCCAGTCGGCCAGGTTCATCACCATCTGGTCAGTAAACTGACGAATTTCATCATGCAAACGCAGCGCATTTTGCATGTCCGGCGCGATCAGGACCACTGGACCCGCGTGATGTTCGGCGATTTCGGCGACCAGCGTTGCGCAGGCGGCACCGGTAAGCTCACCTAACTGGCGCTGATCGCCAGCTTTCGCCGGGAGCGTGTAACGATGTTGTTCAGGCATTCGGTTGTCAGGATCTCGTTTAGATATACATCTGATAAGCAATGTTCTTTATTATCCGTGATCGTTTCTCATAAGCAAATTGATTCGCCCCCTGATGGGGGCAAAAGCGCGTAGGGGTTAGCGCGAGACAGCCGATAAAGAAGGCGGGGAAAAGAGCAGGTCGGCCACTGTTTTTTGTGAAATTTTACGTACCAACAGGCCAAACAAGGTGCACAGTAGCAGGCAGGCGAACGGATACACCAGCAGCAGGGCCAGCTCCGCATATGCAGGCCAGGCGGTATGATTGATTTTGGGGATTAGCGTTAAGCTGAACAGCTCAACCAGAATACGGTGGGTGGTGTAGATGGCGATGGTATTGGCACCAATCACGCTTAACGGGCCGGACTCACGCATACCAAAGCGCAGCTCAAATTGATAAAACAGCTTCATGATCAGCACAATGGAAAGCAGAGAAAGTAATAGTGAGACATTTGCCAGCCACGCGACGACGGCGGCGATTGCGCTAACCAGAACAATGACCGCATGGCGGCGCAGGGGCACCTCCTTGATCCACACCATCAGCGTTGCGCCAAACCATGCACCGAGGCTGTACCAGGGCAGATTGCGAATCACGCTATTCATTCCCCACCACGGCGTCGGGACAAAATTGATCGCCACGCTCAGCACCACAAATAACGCCAACAGCGGCACCGCCCAGCGGCTGAAAATTTTACACAGAACAAAATAGACAATCAGCGCATACAGATACCACAAGCTGGTGCTGGCGGTCAGCATTCCGTGGGTAAAACCCGCGATCGAATCGGCATACGCGGCGTTGGCAGCATGGCTCAGATCGCGCTGTGGGGCCAGCCAGTTATTGAGCGCGACTAACGCCAGCCATTGCACCATTCCCCAAAGCACCAGCACCCAGGCAATGCTCCAGATCCGCTTATCCACGCAGGTGGGCCACGGGACGCTATCAATGTAGCGACGGATCAGATACCCAGAAATAAAGAAAAAGACCGGCATGCGAAACGGCGCCAGGTACAAATTGAGGTAAATCCAGCATTTGCTCAGCAGCTCTGAAAGCGGATGCTGAAAAGTAGTGAGGTGCGGGTAAAACGTGATTACCGAGTGGTAAATCACCACCAGACAAATACATAACCCTTTGATTTGATTAATCCATAGTTCTTTTTTCTTCATCGAGACGGCGTATCCATATTGTTGGCTATAGCCTGCCATCCTGCGCAACCCGCTGTGCGCTGTAATGCGTAACTGTCTGCATTTTGTTTTTTTAAGATAAAGATCAGGGACCCGGGCTGAAGGGTAGAGGGACAACTTTAGCGAATTGATTTATTTATACTTTTAGGAATAGTGCTGACGAACACTTACGGTTCAGTCATTTACCCATTCCGCTTTCGCTTATATACTCGTGACTTTGCTAACAGCAACCAGACGGATTTCATGTACCAACCTGTCGCTCTATTCATCGGCCTGCGTTATATGCGTGGGCGTGCAGCAGATCGCTTCGGTCGCTTCGTTTCCTGGCTCTCCACCATAGGCATTACTCTCGGGGTAATGGCGCTGGTCACGGTGTTGTCGGTGATGAACGGTTTCGAGCGCGAGCTGCAAAACAATATTCTTGGCCTGATGCCTCAGGCCGTACTCTCGTCTGAACAGGGTTCCCTCAACCCGCAACAACTGCCGGAAAAAGCGGTGGTGTTGAACGGCGTCAACCGCGTTGCACCCATAACTACGGGAGATGTGGTGCTGCAAAGCGCGCGTAGCGTTGCCGTCGGCGTGATGCTCGGTATCGATCCGGCGCAAAAAGATCCGTTAACGCCGTATCTGGTCAATGTGAAGCAAACAGATCTGCAACCGGGTAAGTATAATGTCATCCTCGGCGAGCAGCTTGCCGGGCAGTTGGGCGTGAACCGTGGCGATCAAATCCGTGTGATGGTGCCCTCGGCCAGCCAGTTTACGCCGATGGGGCGTTTGCCGAGCCAGCGTTTGTTTACGGTGATTGGCACTTTCGCCGCCAACAGCGAAGTCGATGGCTACCAGATGCTGACCAACATTCAGGATGCCTCGCGTCTGATGCGCTATCCGGTGGGTAATATCACTGGCTGGCGTCTGTGGCTGAACGAACCGTTAAAAGTTGACACGCTGAGCCAGCAAACGCTGCCGCAAGGCACCAAATGGCAGGACTGGCGCGAGCGCAAAGGGGAACTGTTCCAGGCCGTGCGCATGGAAAAGAACATGATGGGGCTGCTGCTTAGCCTGATCGTGGCGGTGGCGGCTTTTAATATTATTACCTCGCTGGGTTTGATGGTAATGGAGAAGCAAGGGGAAGTGGCGATTTTACAAACGCAGGGGCTAACGCCGCGGCAGATAATGATGGTGTTTATGGTTCAGGGGGCCAGTGCCGGGGTGATTGGCGCGCTGCTGGGCGCTGTACTGGGTGCCTTGCTCGCCAGCCAACTGAACAATCTGATGCCAATTATTGGTGTGCTGCTGGATGGCGCTGCGCTGCCGGTCGCCATTGAGCCGCTGCAGGTTATCGTCATTGCGCTGGTGGCGATGGCCATCGCGCTGCTGTCTACGCTTTATCCTTCCTGGCGCGCTGCCGCCACTCAACCCGCTGAGGCTTTACGTTATGAATAAGATCCTGTTGCAATGCGACAACCTGTGCAAACGCTATCAGGAAGGCACTGTGCAGACCGATGTACTGCACGATGTCAGTTTTTGCGTCGGCGAAGGTGAGATGATGGCGATTGTCGGCAGCTCCGGCTCCGGCAAGAGTACGTTGCTGCATCTGTTAGGTGGGTTGGATACCCCGACTTCCGGCGACGTCATTTTTAGCGGTCAGCCAATGAGCAAGCTCTCGTCGGCGGCGAAAGCGGAACTGCGCAATCAGAAGCTGGGCTTTATTTACCAGTTCCACCATTTGCTGCCGGATTTTACCGCGCTGGAAAACGTAGCGATGCCGCTGCTGATCGGCAAGAAAAAACCGGCTGAAATCACCGAGCGCGCACGGGATATGCTGAAAGCGGTAGGGCTGGATCATCGTGCCAGTCATCGCCCGTCTGAACTGTCTGGCGGCGAACGCCAGCGGGTGGCCATCGCGCGTGCGCTGGTGAATAACCCGCGTCTGGTCCTGGCGGATGAGCCAACGGGTAACCTGGATGCGCGTAACGCGGACAGCATTTTCGAGCTTCTGGGTGAGCTGAACCGCTCTCAGGGCACGGCATTTCTGGTGGTGACGCACGATCTGCAACTGGCGAAGCGGATGAGTCGCCAGCTTGAAATGCGCGATGGTCGCCTGACGGCTGAACTGAGCCTGATGGGAGCTGAGTAATGGCTTCGCCTTTATCGTTATTGATTGGTCTGCGCTTTAGCCGTGGTCGGCGGCGCGGCGGTATGGTTTCGTTGATTTCGGTGATATCTACCGTTGGCATCGCGTTGGGTGTGGCGGTGTTGATCGTCGGTTTAAGTGCCATGAACGGATTTGAGCGTGAGCTGAACAACCGTATTCTGGCCGTAGTCCCACACGGAGAGATTGAAGCCGTAAATCAGCCGTGGAATAACTGGCAGGAAGCGCTCGACAAGGTACAAAAAGTGCCGGGTATTGTCGCCGCGGCGCCTTATATCAACTTTACCGGACTGGTGGAGAGCGGGGCGAACTTACGCGCGGTGCAGGTGAAGGGCGTTGACCCGAAACAGGAACAGCGTTTAAGCGCGCTGCCATCCTTCGTGCAAAACCACGCCTGGGATAATTTTAAAGCCGGTGAACAACAAATCATCATTGGTAAGGGTATTGCCGATGCGCTGAAGGTGAAGCAGGGTGACTGGGTGTCGATTATGATCCCTAACGCCAGTGCGGATCATAAGCTACAGCAGCCTAAACGCGTGCGTTTGCACGTGACGGGGATCCTGCAACTGAGCGGTCAGCTCGATCACAGCTTTGCCATGATCCCAATGGAAGATGCGCAGCAATATCTTGATATGGGAACCAGCGTTTCCGGGATCGCGCTGAAGGTTAACGACGTGTTTAACGCCAATAAGCTGGTGCGAGACGCGGGTGAAGTCACCAATAACTATGTTTACATCAAGAGCTGGATCGGCACCTACGGCTATATGTACCGCGATATTCAGATGATCCGCGCCATTATGTATCTGGCTATGGTGCTGGTGATTGGCGTGGCCTGTTTTAATATCGTTTCCACGTTAGTGATGGCGGTAAAAGACAAAAGCGGCGATATTGCGGTATTAAGAACACTTGGGGCGAAAGATGGGTTGATCCGTGCCATTTTTGTCTGGTACGGCCTGCTGGCGGGTCTGTTCGGTAGCCTGATAGGCGTCGTCATCGGGGTGGTTGTCTCGTTGCAACTGACGCCGATCATAAACGGGATTGAGGCGCTTATCGGCCATCAGTTCCTGTCCGGCGATATCTATTTCATTGACTTCCTGCCATCGGAATTACACTGGCTGGATGTGATTTACGTGCTGGTGACAGCACTCGTGCTGAGTCTTTTGGCAAGTTGGTATCCGGCGCGTCGCGCCAGCAATATTGATCCTGCGAGAGTACTTAGCGGCCAATAACAACAATAATACACGACAGCATTCATGCTGCATCAAGGCGTAGCCAACGCAGAGGCATCTTGAAGGATGACGTGTATCAAGGAGCGGTGATGTATTACGGATTTGACATCGGCGGGACCAAAATTGCGCTGGGCGTGTTTGATAAGCAACGTCGTCTGCAATGGGAAACTCGCGTTCCTACGCCTCGCGACAGCTACGACGCTTTCCTTGATGCGGTCTGCAATCTGGTGACGGAAGCGGATCAGCGGTTCGGCATCAAAGGTTCGGTAGGCATCGGCATTCCGGGCATGCCGGAAACCGAAGACGGCACGCTGTACGCGGCCAATGTTCCTGCCGCCAGTGGCAAACCGCTCCGCGCCGATCTCAGCGCTCGCCTTGACCGCGATGTGCGTCTGGATAACGATGCGAACTGTTTTGCTCTCTCCGAAGCCTGGGATGACGAGTTCACCCAATATCCGCTGGTGATGGGGTTGATCCTCGGTACGGGCGTCGGCGGCGGCCTGGTGCTTAACGGGAAATCCATCACCGGGCGCAGCTATATCACCGGTGAGTTTGGTCATATTCGTTTGCCGGTCGATGCGCTGACGCTGATGGGCTTTGATTTCCCGCTGCGCCGCTGCGGATGCGGTCAACTGGGATGCATCGAAAGCTATCTTTCCGGCGGTGGATTTGCGTGGTTGTATCAGCATTACTACCATCAACCGCTGGATGCCCGCGAAATTATCGCGCTGTGGGAGCAGGGTGATGAACACGCGCGTGCCCACGTTGAACGCTATCTGGATTTGCTGGCGGTGTGTCTTGGGAATATCCTGACTATCGTCGATCCTGATTTGGTGGTGATTGGCGGAGGCTTGTCGAATTTTACCGCTATTACGACGCAACTGGCGGATCGACTGCCACGTCATCTGCTGCCGGTTGCCCGGGTACCGCGTATTGAGCAGGCACGGCACGGTGATGCCGGCGGGATGCGCGGGGCTGCTTTCCTACATCTTACCGATTAATACAAAGAGGTTGTTATGCTGTCGCGTCGGGGTCATCGGTTAAGCCGCTTTCGTAAAAATAAACGCCATTTGCGCGATCGCCTGCGTCAACGAATCTTTTTCAGAGACAGAGTGGTGCCTGAATTGATGGAAAAACCAAGAGTGCTGGTACTGACTGGAGCGGGAATCTCCGCTGAGTCAGGAATTCGAACATTCCGCGCGGCGGATGGTCTCTGGGAAGAACATCGGGTAGAGGACGTTGCGACTCCGGAAGGATTTAGTCGAAACCCGGAACTGGTTCAGTCGTTTTATAACGCCCGTCGCCATCAGTTGCAGCAGCCTGAAATCCAACCCAACGCGGCGCATATCGCACTGGCAAAACTCGAAGCCGAGCTGGGCGATCGTTTTTTACTGGTGACCCAGAACATTGATAATCTGCATGAGCGTGCGGGCAGCCAGAACGTTATCCATATGCACGGCGAGCTGCTCAAAGTTCGCTGTTCGCAAAGCGGGCAGATTCTGGAATGGACGGGCGATGTGACCCCGGAAGATAAATGTCATTGCTGCCAGTTTCCGGCACCGCTGCGACCACACGTAGTGTGGTTTGGTGAAATGCCGCTGGGTATGGATGAAATTTATATGGCACTGGCAATGGCAGATGTGTTCATTGCGATTGGCACGTCGGGACATGTTTATCCGGCAGCGGGTTTTGTGCATGAGGCGCGGCTGCATGGGGCACATACGGTAGAACTCAATCTCGAACCGAGCCAGGTAGGCAGCGAGTTTGAAGAGAAGTATTACGGTCCGGCAAGCCAGGTGGTGCCTGAGTTTGTTGAGAAGTTATTGAAAGGGCTGTAACGGCTATCCGGATAATACTGTTTAAGCCTGTACAAGCTGGCGGTCCTCACGCAGGGCCGCCATAATCAAAAATCCTACGATGTAAAAACAACAGATCAGCCCCAGTGCGCTCAGCCACATGGGTAGTCGGGTAATGTAAACCAGGCTGCACGAGATAATCACCAGAATAATTCCGGTATACATGGGGTGCGCAATCCAGGCAAAAATGCCGCGCGTAACCCTTTTTGCACGAGGTAAATAGTAGCCTGTCCATGTGTGGCTCTCCCCCAAATCCCATTTTCCTTTGATGACCAGCGCGTTACCTACGATCGCCAAAATCAGACATCCCCACTCCACCGGACCAATCTGATGACTGAAAAACAGGCTATAACCAAAAACCAGGATCGGTATTAAAAAGGTGAGCCGTAGCAGGCGGGTTGCGGTGACAGGCAGCAAAGGACGAGCGTTTACCGGTTGCTTACGTGGGAGAATCACCAGCGTAAATACGATCAGATTAGCCAACTCAAGTAGCAGCCAGAGCGTTGTCATTGGAAGCCTCAGAAGCCGGCCTGGAATACTGTAAGCATAGCCAGAAACTGGGGAGCGGGAATCAGCCGAAAGGCGTAAAAAGTAGGGATTGGCAGGTAGCAACCCGGCGCAGCGACGCCT
>NZ_SZWU01000076.1:152908-160530 GCF_005280935.1 Citrobacter sp. wls757
GTATTAGCGTCCTGCTTTTAGCTTCTGATAATACTCTTCGTAGATAGCGCTGGCGGAACCGACATCGTTTTGCCATTCCCCTTTGTTGATGGTTTCCGCGTCAGGGTAGAGCGTTTTGTCGTTCGCGACCTCAGGACTTAACAGCTTGCGTGCTGCCAGGTTCGGCGTCGGGTAACCGATAGTTTCTGCGACTTCTTTCGCGACGTCCGGGCGCAGCAGGAAGTTAATCAGCTTCAGCGCACCTTCTTTGTTTTTCGCGTTAGCCGGAATAGACAGGCTGTCCATCCAGAAAATGCCACCTTCTTTCGGCCATACCACTTCCAACGGTGTGCCCGCCTGACGCGCAACATACGCGGAGCCGTTCCACACCATCCCCAGATTAACTTCGCCTTCCATATACGGGTTGGCCGGGTTGTCAGAGTTAAATGCCGCAACGTTAGGCATCAGCTTCTTCAACTCGTTATAGGCGGCTTCAATCTCTTTAGGATCGGTGGTATTGCCGGAATATCCCAGCTTGCGCAGCGCCATCTGGAACACTTCTCGCGCATCATCCGTTAAAAGCAGACTGCCTTTGTACTCCGGCTTCCACAGATCGGCCCAACTGGTGACGGTTTTCGGATCGATAGCATCGCTGTTGACGCCAATGGCCGTTGCACCCCAGATATACGGGATGGAGTAGTCATTGTTTGGGTCAAACGGCTTGTTGAGCATTTCCGGATCGAGGTTGTGGAAGTTGGTCAACGTCGACTTGTCGATCTTCTGGATCATGCCTTCTTTACGCATTTTATCGACGTAATAGGTGGACGGAACCACCAAATCGTATGCGCCGTCTTTATAGGTTTTGAGCTTGGCGTACATGGTTTCATTCGACTCGTAGGTCGAATAGATAACCTTAATGCCGGTTTCTTTGGTGAACTGTTCCAGCAGACCCGGTGGGACGTATTCAGTCCAGTTATAGAAATAGAGTGTGTTGTTGTCATTCGCGTGAGCGGCGCTCATCCCCAGTGCCAGAGCACCCGCCGCGAGCAGGTGGCGTGACCATTTTTTCATCATTTAACGTCCCCTGAATTAAGGGCCTTAGCGGCCCTTGGTTTTATCACGTGCAATAAGCTGGCTGGCAATCACCATAACCAGCGACAGAACCAACAAAATGGTCGCCAGCGCGTTCACCTCTGGTGATACGCCGACTTTAACCATTGAGTAGATTTTTAATGGCAAAATTTCATAACCCGGTCCGGTGACGAAAGATGAAACAACAACATCATCCATCGACAGCGTAAAACTCAGCAACCAACCCGCAGCCACCGCAGGCATAGCCAGTGGCAGTATTATCTTGCGCAGAATAGTTACTTCGCTGGCACCCAAATCTTTAGCCGCCTCAAGCATGCGGACATCAAAACCTTTCAGGCGAGAGTAAACCGTCACCACCACAAAAGGCAGACAAAAAGTGATATGCGAGAACAGCAGCGACCAGAAGCCCAGTTGAATGCCGATCAGCATAAACAGCACCAGCAGAGATATTGCCATCACAATATCCGGCGACATCATCACCACGAACAGCATGCCACTGACGAACGGTTTACCGCGAAAACGGTAACGGTACAGCGCAACCGCAGTGAGTGAGCCGATCAAGGTGGCAAAGGTGGCGGATAGCACCGCCATCGTCAGCGAGTGCTGCGCCGCCTGCAACAGGCTGTCGTTATTCATCAGCAGGCCGTACCATTTAGTAGTAAAACCCTGCCAGTTGATGCCAAAGCGCGAACTGTTAAAGGAGTTCACAATCAGAATGATGATTGGAATATACAGATACGCGTAGATAGCGGTCATAAAACCGCCGCGAAGCAGTCGACCGATCATTCGAGTTCCACCTTCTTGTTCAGTAAGCGGGAGGCGCGCCAGTAGATCAGCAGCATCAGACCCATCACGATGGTCAGCGTAATGCTGGTGGCTGCACCAAACGGCCAGTCGCGGATGTTCAGGAACTGAACTTTAATTACGTTACCAATCAGCAGGTTTTTCGCGCCGCCCATTAAGTCGGAAACGTAAAACAGCCCCATTGCGGGCAGCATGACCAGCAAACATCCGGCGATAATCCCCGGCATCGTTAACGGAATAATGATGCGGGTGAAGGTCTGAAGCTTACTGGCGCCTAAATCGCGTGCGGCTTCCAGCAGCGGTTTATCGAGCTTTTCAATGCTGGAATAGAGCGGCATCACCATAAACGGCAGCAGGATGTATACCAGCCCGATAATCACCGCGCTGGGAGTAAACATAATGCGAATGGGTGTATCGATAACGCCGAGCCATAACAGAAACTCGTTGAGATAGCCTTTGGTGCTGAGGAAAATTTTGAGTCCGTAGATGCGAATAAGGGAATTGGTCCAGAACGGAACAATCAGCAGGAACAGCAGCAGCGGGCGTACTTTTTCCGGCAGTTTCACCAAAAACCAGGCAAACGGGTAGCCGAGTACCAGACAGGCGAGCGTGGCAATCAGCGCCATATTGAGGGAGTGAACCAGTACCTCAAAATAGAGCGGATCGAGCAGGCGCGTATAGTTCTCCAGCGTAAAGACCATTTTGACGAAATTGGCGTCGTCACGGGTCAAAAAGCTGGTGCCGATGATCATCAGGTTGGGCAGAAAGACAAATAACACAAGCCAACCGACAATGGTGAAGATCACCACACTCTGGAATTTACTTGTGCTCTTCATCAGCCAGTACGACCTCCCAGCTTTCTACCCAGTTAATTGCCATTTTCTGGTCGAGCGAGTGGTCAAAGTCAGGATCGTCTTCGTTGAAGAATTCGCTGACCATCACCATCTTGCCATTTTCCAGTTCTACAACCGACTCCAGCGTCATGCCTTTGTAGTTGCGTTCGCGCACGTAGCCGATCAGGCCTTCGATATGATTATCATCATTGATTTCATCAACGCGCAAATCTTCAGGGCGTAACAGGACGTGCAGCTTTTGTCCGGGAACTACCGCGAAGTTGACATAAATATTGCACTCGCGGCCTTCAACGTTAGCACGAACACGCTGTTCATCCAGACGTTCAATCACCGTGGCGTTAAACATATTGATCTCGCCGATAAACCCGGCGACAAACAGATTCTTTGGCTCTTCGTAGATTTCGCGCGGCGTACCGTCCTGCTCAATCTTACCATCGCGCATCACCACGATGCGGTCGGACATGGTTAGCGCTTCTTCCTGATCGTGTGTGACAAAGACAAAAGTGATACCAAGCTTACGCTGCAGTGCTTTCAGTTCATTCTGCATCTGCTTACGCAGTTTGTAGTCCAGCGCAGAGAGGGATTCATCTAACAAGAGTAAGCGGGGTTTGTTGACCACTGCTCGGGCAATCGCTACGCGCTGCTGCTGTCCGCCGGAAAGTTGATGCGGTTTTCTCTGGGCGAACTCTTCCAGTTGCACCATGCGCAGGGCTTCGGTAACGCGGGGAGAAATGTCGGCTGCGGGCGTTTTTTGCATGCGCAAACCAAAGGCCACATTCTCAAACACAGTCATGTGGGGGAATAGCGCATAGCTTTGGAAGACGGTATTCACGTAGCGATTTTCCGCTGGAACGTGAGTGATGTCCTCGTTGTCCAACAAAATATGACCGGAATCAACCGCTTCCAGACCGGCAATCAGACGAAGAACGGTTGTTTTACCGCAGCCAGAGGGGCCAAGCAGCGTAAGAAACTCGCCATTATTGATGGTCAAATCCAGGCTGGAAATCACCTCTTTGCCATCGAAACTTTTGCGAATTCCCGCTAATTGCACCAGTGGAGAAAGCGAACGCGGTTGTTTATTCAATTTTTTACTCTGTCCCATGTAAACGCAACGGATGGCTGACCGATGCGGGGTTTGTGGTTAACCACCTTGATGACTCTTAATGAGGGCCGTTATTCTACGGCAAACCATTGTAATCGCCAATCCTTGTTGCGAATTACTGACTTAGCCCTATAGTCAGAGGGGATGTCAGGGCGAAATATTCTCACTTGCGGGGATAAAAGTGACCTGACGCAATATTTGTCTTTTGTTGCTTATTGATAATGTTGTCACAAAAAGTGAGGGTGACTGCATGGATAAACTACTTGAGCGTTTTTTACACTACGTGTCGCTGGACACCCAATCAAAATCGGGCGTGCGGCAGGTACCCAGCACCGAAGGACAGTGGAAATTATTGCAACTGCTCAAACAACAGCTCGAAGAGATGGGGCTGGTTAATATTTCACTGAGCGAAAAAGGCACGCTGATGGCAACGTTACCCGCGAACGTTGCTGGTAATATTCCTGCGATCGGCTTTATTTCCCATGTGGATACCTCACCGGATTTCAGCGGTAAAAATGTCAATCCGCAAATCGTTGAAAACTATCGCGGTGGCGATATTGCGTTAGGCATTGGTGATGAAGTTTTATCGCCGGTGATGTTCCCGGTGCTGCATCAACTTCTGGGTCAGACGCTGATCACCACAGACGGTAAAACGTTGCTGGGCGCGGATGATAAAGCAGGCGTGGCGGAAATCATGACCGCGCTGGCTGTGCTTATCCAAAAAGATATTCCGCACGGTGATATCCGCGTAGCCTTTACGCCGGACGAAGAAGTGGGTAAAGGGGCGAAGTATTTTGATGTTGCGGCATTCGATGCGCAGTGGGCCTATACCGTTGACGGTGGTGGCGTAGGTGAGTTGGAATTTGAAAACTTCAACGCCGCGTCGGTTAATATCAAAATTGTTGGCAACAATGTGCATCCCGGCACCGCAAAAGGGGTGATGGTGAATGCGCTGTCGCTGGCGGCGCGTATTCATGCAGAGGTTCCGGCAGATGAAAGCCCGGAAAAGACGGAAGGCTACGAAGGCTTTTATCATCTGGCGAGCATGAAAGGGACGGTCGATCGGGCGGATATGCACTACATTATTCGTGATTTTGACCGTAAGCAGTTTGAAGCGTGTAAACGTAAGATCATGGATATCGCCAAGAAGGTCGGCAAAGGGTTACACCCGGACTGTTATATCGAATTGGTGATTGAAGACAGTTACTACAATATGCGCGAAAAAGTGATTGAGCATCCGCACGTGCTGGATATCGCCCAGCAGGCGATGCGCGATTGTGATATTGAGCCTGTGCTGAAACCGATCCGTGGCGGCACTGACGGCGCACAGCTGTCATTTATGGGATTACCGTGTCCGAATCTGTTCACTGGCGGCTACAACTATCATGGCAAGCATGAGTTTGTAACCCTGGAAGGAATGGAAAAAGCGGTGCAGGTGATTGTGCGTATTGCTGAATTGGCCGCGAAACAAAAATAAAGCATGTGTAGTTGCCGGATGGCGCTTTGCTTATCCGGCCTACAATATTTCACTCCAGTAGGCCTGATAAGACGCATGGCGTCGCATCAGGCACAGTCCGCATTACCCTTCGAAGAACCAGTACCCGCTGTTGACCAGCGCGGCAAGCATGGCAAGGAAAGAAGGATCTTCCAGCGCATCCTCAAAGTTCTCAGCCGTCAGCACAATATGACTGGCCAGCGCTTCCAGCGCAGGACGATGCGGCGAATCAATTTTCTCACCGTTAGCGTAGACGTCATCGCCAATGCGCAATACGCGCAATCCGCCCAGACGCACTAACACATCACCTTGTTTCAGGGCATCATAAATTTCGTCTGGCTGATACGGTGGCTCCGGCGGGGCAATATCCAGCTCATGACGAGACTGAGAAATAAACTCGCCAAACCACTGCTGGAAATGTTCTGGCTGATTAATCAGGCCCAGCATCATTTCGCGCAGCTTGTCCATTTCCTGCGGCAGAACATCTGCCGGATGATCGCGCGGTGGCAGATCAGGATCGCTGTAATAGGTGCTGCCCAGTTCGCGTTGTAAAACGTAATCGGCGAAGCCGCTGATCAGCTCGCGAGTGTTTGGCGCACGGAAGCCAACCGAATAGTTCATCGCGTTTTCTAACGCATAGCCTTCGTGCGGGAATCCCGGTGGAATGTACAGGATATCGCCGGGTTCCAGCTCTTCATCGATGATAGCTTCAAACGGGTCGACCTGAAGGAGATCCGGGTGAGGGCAGTGCTGCTTCAACTGCAGCTTTTCGCCTACGCGCCAGCGACGACGACCGGTTCCCTGAATGATAAATACATCGTACTGATCCAGGTGCGGGCCAACGCCGCCACCGGGTACAGAGAAAGAAATCATCAGATCGTCGATACGCCAGTCCGGTAATTCACGGAACGGGCGCATCAGCGCGGCGGTAGGTTCGTGCCAGTGGTTGACCGCCTGCACCAGCAAAGACCAGTTGTTCTCGCCAAGATGGTCGTAGCTTTCGAAGGGACCGTGGCTAACCTGCCATTTACCATCCTGATGGCTGACGAGTCGGCTGTCGACTTCGCTTTCCATTGCCAGTCCAGCCAGTTCGTCAGGAGAAAGAGGATCAATAAAGTTGTTAAACCCGCGTTTTAAGACCACCGGGCGTTTCTGCCAGTGGCGTTCAAGAAAATCGGGCCAATTAAGTGTGAGTTGGTATTCCATAGTGAGCATCCCGCAGGCTGGTATCTGCAACCGATTATAACGGATACTTAACCTCAAGCGTGAAGTCAGTACATATTTATTACATGCGACGATTACTCGTCTTTCTGGCCCGGCTGCTGGCGGCCAAAAATAACTTCCATGCGCGCACCACCCAGCAGGCTATCACCAGCAATAATCTGCCCGTCATACTGTTCGGTGATTTCTCGCGCCACCGCCAGACCGACGCCTTGTCCTGGACGTAGCGTATCTACGCGCTGTCCGCGGTCAAACACCACTTCCCGTTTGCTTTGCGGAATACCAGGACCATCGTCTTCGACCAGAATATGCAACTGATCCTCAGACAGTTGCGCCGAAATCTCGACAAACTCCAGACAATATTTACAGGCGTTATCCAAGACGTTGCCCAATACCTCGACAAAATCATTCTGTTCGCCCACAAAGCTGATCTCAGGTGAGATATCGAGATTAATGTTGACCCCTTTGCGCTGATATACCTTATTCAGCGCCGAGGTGAGCTTATCCAGCAACGGCGCGACCGGGTGCAGCTCGCGGCTGAGTAGGGCACTGCTGCCACGCATACTGGCGCGATGCAGGTAATAGCCTATCTGTTGGGAAATACGGCTGATTTGTTCCAGCATGATAGGCTCTGCGTCGCTGACGTTCATCTTTTCATTACGCATTGAGCGCAACGTACTTTGCAGTACGGCCAGTGGCGTTTTCAGGCTATGAGTGAGATCGGTTAACGTGGTGCGGTATTTATCGTAGCGCTCACGTTCACTTTTTAAAAGTCGATTGAGATTACGAACCAGGCTGGTCAATTCGCGTGTGGTAGCGGGGTTTAGCATCTCACGATGATGTTCCTCAAGCTCACGGACTTCGCGGGCCAGCGATTCAATCGGCCGCAGGCTCCACCAGGCGGCCACCCATAACAGCGGAATGACCAGCAACAGATTGGCGACCAGCACATAAATAAACCAACTCCAGACCATATAAGAGCGCTTCAGCTCTATAGGAATGGTATCGACAACTACAATGGTCAGTTGCGGCATTCTGGCAGTGGCGGGGTAGACGTTCACCGCCACGGAGTGGG
>NZ_SZWU01000076.1:160556-162984 GCF_005280935.1 Citrobacter sp. wls757
TTTCGGCGTCGTCATCATCTTCTCTGACTTCTTTTAACTGCTGCTGAGCGGAGTGATCTTCGCCCAGTAAAGTGCTGGTGGCGTCTACATTGGCTTCAATTTCATGAAAACCGTTCGTTTTTAGCCAGTCCGGTTGGATACTTTTCGTCAGCCAGGGAACATTGCGCTGAGCCCACAACAACTCACCGCTTTCGTTATAGATCAGCGACATTGTTGGGCTTTGCATATCGAGATTTTCAGGCAGCTCGACGTTTATCTTGCCGTTTTCCCACTTTGCCAGGGTATAAAACAGATTACTTTCACCCCGCAGCAGGCGAAACGTTGTCTTATCAAAGCTGACGCTGTAGCCCACCAGAGCAACCATGCCGTAGGCCAGCGAGAGCACTAATACAACGCCTGCGGTTGCCAGTAAAAAGCGCAACCGTAGCGATAGCGGGAAAAAATGACGCAATAGTTTATTCATTAGCGCAGTTCAAAAAGATATCCCTGACCACGCACGGTGGTGATGACGTCGTCCGGATATTGCGCCTGAATTTTCTTACGCAGACGTCCCATTAGAACATCAATGGTGTGACTTTCGCGCAGTTCGGCATCCGGGTAAAGCTGCAGCATGAGCGAATCTTTGCTGACCACTTTGCCATTATTACGGATGAGCGTTTCCATAATGGTGTATTCAAACGCAGTGAGCTTGATAACTTCATCATTGACGGATAACTCGCGTCGAGAGAGGTCCACCTGAAAAGGCGGAAGGGAGATAATTTGCGATGCCAGACCGCTGTTGCGGCGCATCAGTGCCTGCATGCGCGCAGCCACTTCTTCGATGTGAAACGGTTTGGTGACGTAATCGTCAGCACCGGCGCTGAGGACTTCCACTTTATCCTGCCAGCCTTCGCGTGCGGTTAATACCAGAATCGGCAGCGAAACCTCATTACTGCGCCAGCGGCGGATCAGCGACAAACCATCTTCATCGGGGAGTCCTAAATCAACGATCGCGATATCCGGCAGATGTTCATTCAGATAATAGTCCGCTTCCTTCGCATCTTCTGCATCATCCACCTGATGCCCTAAATCCTGTAACTGAACCTTGAGGTGGTGGCGTAATAAAGCATTATCCTCGACAACCAGTACGCGCATCATCGTTTCTCCCTAAAATAATGGTATGAATAGTTTAACGCTGATTATGTGGATTGAAAGCAGCGCTATGAAATTAAATAACTTTTCTCATGCTCCCCTGCCCGTGGGGGCGCCCTGGGGGCAGTGCCGTTGGCATCTGATTGTTCAGCATGTTGACCTGATCCTGGTTCATGTCGCCAATCCACTTGGAGTAAACCTCGTACACCATGCGCGCATCTTCATGTCCCATCTGACTCGCTATGAATGACGGGTTCGCTCCGGCCATCAACGTCCAGCATGCGTAGGTATGCCGTGACTGATAAGGATTCCTTTCGCGGATATTTGCAAGTTTAGTGCCTCGCTTCCAGCCATAGGCAATCGAGTTCTTGGAGAAGTAACTGCCTTTTTTTGACGAATATGCTGTCGGTGAAAAAACGAAGCGAAGAGATTGCTGCTCAGTTTTTCCGATCTCCCGATGGTGAAATCGAATTTCTTGCTTCGGATTAGCGCCGGTGACTTCGTATTGTTCCTTCAGTGCATCCAGAGCAGGTTTAAGCAACGTTATCGTCCTTATTCCGGCATCTGTCTTAGGGGGTACAAATACTCGCTTATTCGTCAAACTTCTGGATACGTGGATTTCACCTTTTACCAAATCAATGTCTTCCCATGCCAGGGCGCATATCTCGCCCGGCCTCATCCCCGTATGTACGGCAACAATAATGATTAATGCCTGGCTACGGGGAAGGGCGGCTATCAGAGCCTGGTACTCATGAAGTAAAAGTGGGTCGGGATCATTTTTAGATAACTTGAGTCGCGACACTCCTTCATAAGGAGCATGCAATATAAACTGGCTTCGGTTTGCGAGCTTAAGCATTTCTGATAAAACTGCCATCTGTTTATTGACTGTTGAGGGCGCGCGGCCCTGCCTGGTCAGATTCGGCATTGCCGGGTTAATAATTGTCCCGATCAATAACTCCTTTCGGTAATGCAAAATATCGGCATGCTCAATATCTACCAGACGGGTATTTTCTCCGACTACACGCAGTAACGTATTTACGACCGAAGTAAGCGATAGCAGTGTTGCACCAGATACCTCTAAGGCTTTGGTGTCTGTAAAAAAATCACTTAGTTCTTTAAACGTGGTAATTTTTTTGGTTGTGATGAACTTCTTAAGCGCTTTGGATTCCGGGAAACGTTCCGCATAGTCGAACTTACCGAGCTGTATTTCACTTGTTATGAGCGCACGAAGATTTCCAGCTTTTTTGATGTTGCTGCTGTTCACCGTCCAGCCGCGAAGGACTTCGCGGCAACGTTT
>NZ_SZWU01000076.1:163017-166149 GCF_005280935.1 Citrobacter sp. wls757
GCCGCGATAGGTAAATGTGATCCGTATTTTTCCATTATGCAGCTCAACGCCGGTTGGAAAGTCCATCATGCATCCTGTACTAATTGGTTAATCTTTGGATAGTTGTACCAAAGCAGACCTTTAGAATTGTCAGTTTCCCCGAGAGCTGTCAGATGTTTGAAATGCACGCCTTCGATCCACAAATTCAACCGATAACTTTTAATTTGTCTTTCCGACAAGCCAGTCTTTTCTGTTAGTCGCGCTTCAACCATCCACTCTTCGCTGAAAATGAGTTGCGACATACATAACTCCGATGCCGCCAGCCACAACAGTACATGCTGCAGCTGGCTGTAAGTGAAAACCTAAAATCAGTTTTTTGTCAGGCGCTGCCAGATTGCAGATACGTATTTGACCTGATGCCGGGCGTCAGAAAGCGCATTGTGCATGTCGCCTTCAAATGGGATGTCGAAGCGCGGGTTGATACCGACAGATTTACCCAGTTCAACCATGGTCCTTGCGTCCCTGTCATTCCAGAACGGAACAGCGAAGGGAGTCTCTGTTAATGCATATGCGCGGCGGAGAATGACGTTATCAAACGAGCATCCATTACCCCACAGCTGAACAGTGTGACTACCGTTAGCAGCATTTTCAGCAATGAAGTCAGCCAGTAGTTCAAGGGTTTCACGCAGCCCCATGGCCTCATCAACCAGAATTGCAGAGCGGGCTTCAGATGATTGTTTCAACCACCACTGAATTGTTGACGCATCCGGTTTCATGCCAAACGACATCGATGATTCAAGACTGACAACCTGGTAAAATTCGGCACCAGTGTTACCAGTTGAAGGATCAAAATATACGGCGCCGATAGAGACTATTGGTGCATCAGGACCGCTGCCCATAGTTTCCAAATCAACCATCAGGTGAGTATAAAAAGCGTTCAGGTGATCCGTATCTATATGGTGAACGGGTTCATTATTCAGGGACGCTGGAGGCTCACCAGTTGCATCAGTGCTTTCAACTGGCAAAGCTGCTGCTTCGCCCTGAGGCACATCAGGATTGGCTTTGATTTCGCTGTTGTCAGTTTTTTCCATCTGCACATCGTTGGTGGTTTCCTCGGTATTGGCTTGATGTAATTTTTCTTCGACGGCGCGCTGGCGTACTTGGTCTACGACAGAAAGCGCTGGCGCCGGCTGGTTACCCATCAGGCCATCAATGGAGAAAACACCGTTGCCCATGTTGGCGATTTCTGGTTGCTCGGCTATTGCCTTCTGTTCAGCTGTGGACTTCTCTTTAATCTCGTTTTCCCAGCTTTTTTCTGGTACGTGACCGGCTGCCGCCAGGGTTTCTTCAGTTGGGTGCTGGTGGTCGGTTTCAGTCAGGTTTTTGTTGATGTAACGGCTCAGCAGTTCCGGGAAATGGTGAGTGTTTTCTTCTGCACTACGAATAAGCGCGAAAATAGCTGCGCGGGAATAATCCAGGATGCCAGCGCGTTTGCGCAGGGCGGCGGACCACTCTTTGAACGGACTTTCGTTTTTAGAAATGATCTCTTTTGCACGACGGAAAACGCCACCAGGAATATCGTAGATGTTGAAATCCATTGGAAGTGTGGCCAGCGCAATATCAATGTCCAGAGTATCCAGCGTGTGGACAAGTTGCGGGTTGCGATCGGTCTTATTGCCTCCACCAGCGTTGGTTCCGGAGTCAGTGCGCTGAATCTGCGACACACGATTGCCCTTACACCACTCTTTAACCAGCAGCCCACGGTCAATGTGTTCAGTGTTGAACCAGGCCTTAAAGAACTGGATAACGGTGACCAGATCAACCCGTTTTCCATCAACCGGAAAAACGGTTTTCAGCGCGCTGACAATCTTCCAGGTATCGATCTCTGGCGCTTTCCTGAATGGTTCTACATTCTCGGCGGCAAGCAGCAGGTTCTGCACATAGCTGTTATCTACATCCAGCTCGAGTTCCTGAATGGTTTTCTTCTGCTCAGTATCAATATGGTAAGCATATTCTTCAGAAATAAACTGAGCTAAGAGGCGCTGGCGTAGCGGCAGAGTCGCAACGGTAATAAGCTCTGGCGTTACAGGTGGAGTGGTATGTTCATCACCCGCAACTCTTGCTTTCTTATCGTTAACCCACTCCTGAACGGTAAGAGTCCGCTTTTCTGGTTCTTCAATCCATTCGGTAATAAATTGCTCAAATGAAGCAACGGTATAGACCTGCTCACGGTCGAAGACTTCTTTTACTGCGCTTGCCAGCTTCCACTCGACATGAGCAGAAAGCTCTTTCACAGCCGGCACATTCGCAACGGCCAGTAACAGGTTTTGTACATAGAGATCATTTTCGTCCAGTTCCATTTGCCCGATCTGGATGTGCTGCGCTTCACTGATTTCCTTATCTTCAGAGTCATTAACCAGGTGCGCAATCAGTCGCTGAGACAGGCGTAAGCGAGATATAGGGCGGAGCAATGCTGGTGCATCGCTGGTGGGGACATTGGCACTGGTAGTTTCAGGTGTTTGCTGGCCGGAAGTCTCCAAATTTTCATTAGCAGGCTTCTGTTTCGGTTGCCACGTCTGCTGGTCTTCTGCCAGTTCGTAACGATCGCACCATGTGTCATCAAGTGTGCTTTCCTCAGGAAGATCGTCAACAACAAACCAGTTGGTGCGGACAGGTAATTGATAGTCGGCGCCACGACCGACGGCAATATCGCTGTCTTCGAGAATATTGAGGATTTCTCGTTCTGCACGGGAATCTGATTTCGCAGAGAACCAGCAAAACAGGTTTTTTGCCTCAGTTGCTTTCGCTTTGGCTTTAATAAGATACGCATACGTTAACATTGCGTTCGGGCTCCGTAGGATTGTAAGATACCCGGCAGCTGATGATCGCCGCCTAAGGTAGTGGTTATTGGTCAAAACTCGTTCCGGAAAGCTTTGGTCGGCTGACCGGGTACTTAACCCGCCTTGCGCGGGTTTTGTGCTTTATGGGGTAGGGGATTTTCCCTGCGCCAGCTGTGCGACGGGGACCCACTCCAGAGCATTCAGCACAGGCTCAAATGAATCAGGCGTGTGAGTAACGGCGCGAACGACGTCAGCCACGCTGGGGTTTGCTTTGCTAAGGTGATACCCGCCACCAGCGCCACGCTGGCTGGTG
>NZ_SZWU01000076.1:166189-184086 GCF_005280935.1 Citrobacter sp. wls757
TCACTGCTGCGCAGCTTCGAGAAAATCTGCTCGAGGTAAGACACAGACAGCTTTGATTCCTTGCTGATTGATGCAATGGAAACCGGACTGCCGTTGTAAATCCTGTTGAGGATGGCAACCACCTGAACAGATGCCACCACGCGTTTCATTCCAAACTCCATAGTCACTTCCTTACTGATGCTGGCAACAGCCATTGGTCAAACTCGTTATGAACGAACTGCAGTCTGTTGGTCGGCAGACGGGTCGCCCTTCTGGGCAAGCGTGTAGCAAATCAGTCGAATGATTACTTCAATGCGATTTAGATGTACGGCCTGACACCGCACTGGTTTACGTGCGAAATCGATCATGGATTTATCCTCTTGCGTTGCCCTTGTCGCCAGGCTGGCGGAACGTTGAACCTGCTGCGTGTTAATACTTGTCATCTCATCCGGTGATTCGTATGCCGCCGGCAGCTACTTCGTGGGCGTCCTGCCTCGATGACGTTTTTCAAAATGTGTTTATATTTAAACTCTAAATGTGTTTATAAGTCAACACAACATGTGTTTAAGGTAGTGTGGATGATAACGATATGGGAAAAGGGAGTGGGAAAGGCATAAAAAAACCAGCCAAGGAGGCTGGTTAGAGTGCTGAAAATTGTAGCTTAGTCGTCAGTTGGCTTTAATCGTCCCCGAAGGTATTTCTCAACATACTCATCAATTTCTTTCAGCCGTAATTGAAAGGTATCGATCATTCTGTCTTGTTCAGACTCCGGCAACTGGTCAAAAAGAGTAATCAACTTACGATGTTTTGGCGTTAACCATGATTCGGCGTGATCATCACCAAACATTAGCTCAGCCGGGCTAATGCCGAGAGCTTTAGATATCGTTATAGCGTCGTCAACGCCAACATTGCGGCGACCTGCTTCATAGTTCCCGATGCGTGACTGAGCCCACCCGCATAACTCTGCGAGTTTAGATTGCGACATATTTTTCTGTTCGCGTAGCTGCTTCAGTCTGGCGGCAATTGCAGTGTTTATATTCATTACTGGTTTTTACCACGTTACGTGTTAACGCTCAAAGAACGTTTCGTCTTGACTATCTAACACATTATGTGTTTAATTCAGCCTCACACTATATGTGAGGACAAGATGAACAACATCGCCAAAGAACGGCAAGCGCTCGGTTTAACTCAAGAGCAATTAGCCAAATTAATCGGGTGGCGTCAGTCAAGGCTCTCAAATTATGAGAACGGAACACGCCAACCAGGCCTACCGGAATGCAGATTGATTGTGGAGAAGCTTAACGAGTTAGGGCGCACCTGCTCTCTTGATAGTGTATTTCCGCCACAAAGCGAGGTCTGAATGATGCAATCAGTAGCTTATACCCATAATAAACCACGAGTAGCCGCTCCGGTGAAATCGCAAAATCAATTTAAACCCCAGCGCCGTGACGGCATCCACCACCGTGTCATATTGGCCGCCGTTCGTGAATGGGAATCGACATTACCAGGACAAGCACAGGAACGGATCGCTCAGCTGGTGGCTGAAGAGTGGGCCAAAGTAGATAGCCGCGGAATTGCTGTTAATAAACAGAATTTATTCCGATATCTGAAAAACGAGGGCGGTTCGGAAAAGTACACGGCTTACGTTATGCAGCTGTCAGGTTCAATTATTGCTGCTATGCCAGTTCAGATCGCCAGAAAGCACGGGTTAAGTAATGCGAGCACAGAAGCAGAGCTGGTGGCGAACGCTATCAAAGAGTGCAGTGAGGCACACCATGCGAAATTAATTGGCGCGCCATTACAAAAGCTCGAGAAGGAGATTCGTGAGGCGGCAATCGCATTGTTCAACATGTTACCTGCTGACGCGGCGGGACCACTACTGGCGAGTATAAGCGCCGTAGCGCCACAATTGTTTTAATCGAGTTTTGAGCAATAACCATTACGCGCCGGGAAACCGGACAAGGGAGTAACCATGGCAGCTCTGCCTTACATGCAACTTTACATTGCTGATTACCTGGCGGACACCATGCATCTGTCTACAGAAGAGCATGGCGCATACTTGCTACTGATGTTCAATTATTGGCAAACCGGTCGCCCGATCCCCAAAAACCGACTATCGAAAATTGCACGGCTGAGTAACGACCGTTGGGATGCCGTTGAACCTTCGTTGAAAGAGTTTTTTAACGATAACGGAACCGAATGGGTACAGGAGCGTATAGAGCGTGATCTGGAGGCGGTTAAAAACTCAATCAGCCAAAAGTCAGCAGCTGGAAAAGCATCCGCTCAGGCGAGAAAAGCAAAAAAAGGAGTGAATAACCAACAAAATAACAACGGGCGTTCAACGGGTGTTGAGCCACCGTTAAAACAGAACGCCAACGGAAACCCAACTAATAAAGATACAGATACAGATCTAAAAGAAAACCAAGAGAGAGAGTTACACGCGCCGGGTGACTTTTTACCGCCCATAGGCAAATTTCCGATAACAGATGACTGGACTCCCGGTGATGACTTTGTACGCCAGGCTGCGCAGTGGGGGATAAACCTTGGGGATCTACCAGGGTATACCGCCGTCGAATTACAGCAATTCCGGGACTACTGGAAATGCGAAGGGAAAGTTAAACACCACATCCAGTGGGAACAGACTTTTGCTTCCAGTCTGAAAACATCGCGCGCCAATTCTTCGACTCCATCGGCAGGTATACGTCGACAGGCTGGCTTTGGTGTTTCACAACCTGACACTCAGATCCCACCGGGATTCAGGGGGTAATGATGAAATCGACGCATGATTTGCTTGCCCGTTTATCTGGGCAAATATTGCCTGTGGAAGTTATCGCAAAACGTAACCCATTTATGGGTTGTGAAGTAACTAAAACGAGTATTGACCAATGACCATAGAAATCTCTCAGAAAGACCGGGATACCAAATCCTGGCTGCAACAGGCTATTGCAGAACTTGAACACGAGCGCGACGTAATTCCTAGAGCTTTGAACGAGGATGCTGCCATGGCGCTGAAGGTTATGAAACTGGCGATGGCGGCTATTGGCCCGGAGCAAAAGGTAAACAGCCACCCGGCACATGGTCCTTTATCTTTCAAACGCCTGAACCAGATACGCGAAATACTCAGACGGGCAGCAGCACAAAGCGATGGCGGTCATCTTGGCTACGCAATGGCTGATGCTGTGAAGGTTATTGATGAAGTGCTGGAGTTTCGCATATCCAATAACAAAAAGTGCGGCATATGCGCCGATTGCGTGCCTCAGATTGATGGTGGCTCTGGATGCAATAATTACGCGTGAGGTGCTGGAACGCCGTAAGGCGGCTGGTTTAATCAACTAAAACGAGTTCTGACCAATGACCAATTATCGTGTTACTCAAAAAGAGATGGTGATTGCTGCAATCAATCATATGCCTGGATGCACACTACGAGATATTTGTGAAGCCCTAGAGTTGACTACCAGCAATGCTGGGAAGTTACTACGCCAGCTCACCAAAGAGGGCATTGTAGTTAAAAGCCATAAGGACCGGGATCCTGGATACAGAGTTAAACCAGGGATCAGGGTACCTAAAATTATATTGCCTTTTATGTTAGAGGAAGAGAGTCCCCCGGAAACCATACAGTTAGAGAAATTAGCAAAAAGCCTCGAGGATAAGGGGCTATGGAGGCGTGCTGCGACTGTGTATATCGATATCCTTGCACAGGTCAAAAATTCAAAAGATGTACTGAGAATTGCAGAAAAACGAAACCGTTGCGTAGAGCGTTCCAGAGGCGTGAATTAACTGGGCTCATCGCAACGTGTCCTAGCTCTGATTCTAACTGACAGTTTGCGTAGTCAGAACGTAATCAAATCTTACCGTCCGCTTTGAGCGAACAGCGGACGGTGCTGGTTTTTGGGAGGCAGCCTTTCTAATAAGTAATTGGAATAAAATCTTTAACAACAATTAGTTAAGCATACTCTTTTAAAGTATAATTTTCTTTTTTACATCGGAATGGAAGAAAATACATGGGCAGTTATGCATATGATTATCTTAATGATTCACTTCTTTTAGATGGAGCATTGGCATCACAGCTATACCAAGGTATATCTGATTTGACCTTAGAGAGGGAGCTAACCAGATATCGCGAGTATTGTATTAAAATCCTTCCGGAAGTACGAAAAGATGTTAAAGCCAGTAATGATGTGCTTAGCTGTATGGCTACTGATACGATGTCTCATATCTCACGACTTAAACAAGCAGCATTATACTTAGAGGAAGCTATAGTCTCAGATCCTATTTTCAAACTAACTGACTTTAGAAGCACTTCGACTGAAGCCATAACTTCATTCATGGGTGTGACATCAACATCAATGGTTGATCGCAGAGAATTAGCTAATGCTGCAATCAGACTTATTGAATTGCGTCCATTAGTAGCGGGTGGTTACGTTAAGTTATATCCTGTAAGTTTCGAGTTAGAACGTGGCGAAGAGATTCCTCTGCTCTATTCTGATAAAGGGTTCGAAGATTGTTTACCATCAAACATCCTGAAACAATACAAACAAAATGCTGTTGTACGAAGTGTCCAAAACGACAATGGACGCTTGTTGGTTATGAGAGATCTTTATATATGCAGAAATATTAGCATTCACTTTAAAGGCATGGAAGGTGGGTATGCAATGGGATATATGCTAAACCCTAGTGAATTTAAGCCAACAGATAGAAAAGATATATACACACTTATACAGAGTTATACATCTGAGCCACCACTAGAGAAAGATTTTATTGCATGGGTAAATCAATCCGTTAACCAAACAGCTATAAATCATTATACTGAACTGAATAAGCGCATAGTTTTATGCAATTATCTTGATTGCATGTTTGGTACTGAGCATCCTTTCGAAAGCAATTTACTAAACATGAACATTAACACACCTGATATCAGAGAAAATACTTTAAACTGCACTCTTAAAATGGAAATTCCTTTTTTGGAAAAAATATCTTCAACTGATTTAATGGCTATAAGGAATAATGATGGTACATCATTCCAATCATTCCGTTCTGAGCTAGAGAAGGGGTTGCGTGCAGCCAGACATGAGTCAGATCCCGCTCGTGTTCGCTCTATTATTGAAGACACCCAACATGAGCTTTTTGAAGTTCAAATGAGTCAGATTGCCCCCCAGGTTAGTCACATGAAAAAAACACACTTGACTGAAGTTGCTATCGCAACTGCTGGTTTAGGGCTTAGTGTGTTGACTGGCGGCGCTAGTTTGCTGGCGACAGCGATCGCAGTGGCACATGGCTATAAGTCACACAGTGACTACAAATCAAAAGTAACAGCGAACCCATGCCATTTTTTATGGAACGTAAAAATGAAGGCAGAATAAAACTGACGATTTTCTCTCGTGGTGTAGTTGCATACCAATTTGGGTTGCATAAGCAGAAGTGTGGTATGTTTGCTTCTGGCACGAAGCTGAGGAGTTTACTGGGTTGAAAGTCCGCTGTGAGCGAGGAGCGGACATTCTCGATTACTATTATCAGAGTTTAAAAATCAGCATGTCAGAGGTGTTAGAATGACTTACTGAGGGCGATGGCGGCCCTAACGTCTTTTACTTGATCTGGAAAATTATCCTCGGACTCAATATGCTCTAGCCTTTCCTGGAGCATATCCTCTCCCCCAAACAGGTGAGCTATATCCCTTACTTGTAGTGCCAGATAATGCCCAGTAGCACTGGAAATAATATGAGAGCGCAGACTCAGTAACAACATCAGAAAAGCTTTATCACTGTCACTATGTTGAGTAATCCATGAAATAACGGATTCTTGGCCTGCAATATCCTGCCAGGCCCAGACAAAGCCCCCCAATTCACCATCCTGCTCAAGCAGTGATTTCAGTTCACCCTTGTTTAAGCGTTCGCAGAAATGATGACGAATACTGTTCAGTTCTCCATCGTTCAGTACGCGCTCGTCCTCTGGCTCAGCACGGTCGCCGGCCAACCCGTTCTGCCATAGTAAATCGCGGATATAATTCGCAATCCAGACCCAAGCAGTTCCTTCCATCGTCAATGAAAGCAGGGTTTCCATTGTTTTCGTCCGGTCATTATCCAGCATCCTTTTCAGAAGACGATCAGCCACTCTGTTTACATCGAGATCATACCGTGAAAACCAGCGATTTCTCTGCCTGTAACGTTCATAAATCTCATCGCCGGCATTAAAGAAAAATGTCAGCAGACCATGACACTCTAAGGCTGTACGCTCGATTATCATCGGCCATGTCAACTGACTTAAAATATGTTCAAACCAAGTACGTGAGGACACACCATTGCTGTTGATCCTAGCCAAGAGTTCACGGGCCATCGCCGGATATTCTTCAAGATTACTGCTTTTACGGAACAGCTCATCAAAATACGCTGGTGGCAGTATGTTCTGAGGCGAAGAAAATGCAAAGTAATAACGCCAGTATGCCGTGCTCCCGAGGCGCCGATTTGCTGTCATCAACGCTTTATCTTCATCACTTGTCTGAGCAAATAGCTGCTGTATATTAGCTTTGTACCCTGTAATTCCCGGCACCCAGTTTTTCAGGGAAGTTACAGATTTTGCTTCTGAAGATCGGAAACGGGACAGACACTCTACTAAATTTAGTGTCAGCAATTTTTGTTCTTCCTCACTTACACTGCCGTCACCAGATTCCACGATTGCCCGCTCTGTAAGATATTCTTCTGTCCAGTCATACAATCCGGGATTGGTGGTGCGGATCAATTGCAAAAAGCTCAGATCCGGTAAATAGACGTAATCACGTATTCCGCTGTATCTGAAGCGCAGATTATTCAGGGACAGATGAACTTCACGGGGTGTTTTCAGTGCTGCACCGTAGATATCAGTCACACGATTCAAGTCATTAATAAATTCTTCGTCCGGAAGCTCGCCGTTAACAGTTTCGTATAATCCGACAACTCCCGAAAAAAATTCACGACGCAGGTCGAAAGATTCCGGTCTCGGCAGGCTAAACGAAATTTGCACAATTTTCTGCAGATAAAGTTCGCCATCCTCCACGCCTAGACCTTTTTTGATGGCCAGAGCAAGCACGGATTTGTCATAACAGAGTATGTAGCGGAAGCGGGGAAAATCAGCGACGGATTTGACTAAGCGGACGACCTCCACAGCCTGTGCTGGCTCCAGTCTGTCCAGATCATCAAGAAGAATAATAAAGCTTAAATCCATTCCGACAATCTTTTCTGCAATTTCAGTACGCATCTGCGTAGTAGTTTTTTCTTTTTCTTTTAACCATTGAGACTCTGACAGAGCATCTAGCGCACCGCTGGCATCAGGTACTCCCGGGATCATTGCTGCAGTCTGAGCTAGGGGAGCCAGATGGCGGGCAGTCGCTCTTGTATATTCCATCAGGGTCCGAGCTGTCCGGGTAAGTATTTTTTTCTTTTCGAGGCTTTCCCGATCTTCAGGCGAAAGAAGACGCTCTTCCTCAGCGGCAATAATACCGGCTAAAGGTATCAGCAGAGATTCCACCAAACTGGTTCCGCTACCGTCAAGCCAAGGGGATATATTCAGAACAAAGGTATTGTCCTCTTTCTGTTTATCTAGTTCCGTGTGCAATAGGTTAAGTAGACTCGTCTTTCCCGAGCCCCATACTCCCTCAATGCCGATAACGGCGCTTCCTTCGCGACCGATAGCCTGTATAGACTGTGCCAGCTGTGCAGCGACATAGCGAAAGCCATAGCGATCCTGTTCTGGACGCGTGACAGACTGATCCAGTCTCATTACTTCGATATCAGACATTTCACAAATCCCCATTTATTTATGTAGTACAATCCGGTCAGGGCCTCCTTCAGTGCCCCTGCAGTGAATGCACTGTTCAGTGTCTCAAACGTCTCAGTCGACAAAAAGTTTGGCCTCCGTCGATATCGAAAAAAACTCTGGCATGAAATGCATCGGCGGGTAAAGCATCATATACTTGCCCTAATGATGGTGCTCTAGGGCAAGCACATGATGTGTATATAGCGTGAACAGGCCCAGCAGTTCGGAGCACGCTACCCAACTGTACGGTAGCATGAAGTCATGCTCGGTGATCAGCAGATGCAGGATATTGTACTTGGTGTTTGGGCATTCACCGGGTTCAGCTCCTGGCAAGTGCGGTGGCTTTTGTCCGGTCCACTTCAATCACCGCAGAACTTGCTGAAAAATTGCCTTCAACCGTGTCAGGGTGAAAATTTCCGCTAGTTGGTTGTCAGACAAGACTGTTCGACAATGCCTAGTTATCCTCATAAAAAGTCATGAGGGTAATCTTCGACATTAATTTTATTTCAGAGGCCAATCAACGGGAAGCAGTTCATTTTATTGCGCCAGCCCGACTTTTACGAAAGGGCTACCATGACTACGCGATTTTTTGATTAGCTTGCCTACGTATAATTCTCTGATTTCTGGTGATGCGATTCGTCCAACAAACTCTGAACGGTTGGTTTCGGGAGGGATGGTCAGTTCCCGGGTAAAGTACTGCTGAGAGCCTGCCTTTAACCAGCACTGTATCTCGTAAACTTCCATTACCAAACCGCCGTATGTGGCGTATGCAAATTGTAGGTTTTCATCTTTTGGTACTTTTGCCCAGACGCCACGCGTAGCTTCATATAATGCAAGTGCACTCATGCCAGACTTATAGGTGCTGTTTAGCAAAAAAGCGAGCCCGGCATGTTCAGGTGCGATTTCCGTCTCTTGCTTAAGAAGGAGATGGTTGAGCTCATCCAGCGTGATTCGCCCCATAAGGGAGCTGCTTCCTCGTACTTTGTTGGTCAGTTCTCCAACACCTAAGAGATCAATACATGTTGCTTCAACAAGCTTCGCGGTTGCCTCATCCATGCCATGGCGTAGTATGTCGATTCCCAGATTTCCTGTTTTTAACAGATGATTAATTCGTTCTGATTTCGGAGAGCCATCATTATACTTTATATGATCAAGACAGCGTTCTGACTTGCCTTTGCCTATATAAAACGGTTTTTTTGATGCATCATCAGTGTCATAAAATGCATAAACATAGAACTTAGCCATCCCTAACGCTTTCGAGTATTTTGAAAAATCTTTCACAACCTTGCTTCCTTAGGACAAAAGTACTTAATTTCCCTATCGGCACTATGGTTCAGAACTTAAGAGCAAAACAAATAGCATATAGATTGACTGACCGGCCCCCACTGATGAATAAGGACCAAAGTTAGCAACGTCCGCGTGTGGCACAGAGTGGACTGTCAGTTTAGGTTTTGCTCTGCAACGTAAGAGTACCTGCTCAGGTGAGAGCTAATACATGCACGGTACATGACTTGAAAACGACATATTTAGCATAGCTTCCTAATTAATAAAGAAGCATGTTTTTCAGTAGTGCCACACCCGCCGTAGCTGTAAAAAAATACTGTGGAAATGATAATTATTTCCACTTATTATTATTTATTTGGGAGAGGACAACACTATGAATAACAAGGTTTTAGGTGTGGCCATTATTGCTACTTTGTCTGCAGGTTTAGCTTTTAGCACTCATGCAAGTGACACCGTAAGCAAAACTGAGGCTAAGACGTTGGTGAACGAAAATAATAAATTCAAAGTAGTGTATGATATTGATGATAAAGGAAAAGCTATAAATATCAGATTTCCTGATGGAGTAGTTGATGCTGATACCAAGCAAAAACTTACCAAGGAAATGGGAAACTGGACATTCGAAGCTGGAAGCCCAAAGACCGATGTTACATCTATGGTTACTTTAAAAAAATCGTAGATCTATCTCCTTTAAAAAAGGCGGTCATTGCTGACCGCCTGATATATTAAATATTGAACAGTTCTTTGTTCATTTTCGCCATCATTTTTTCATCAATTAACGCTCCAGTCACCGTCATAAGAAGCGCAAACACAGCGATACCAAGAGGTGTAACGGTCAGGAAACCAAATGTGAAAGCAACAGCCATAGAGGCTGCTTTCCCAACCGCCATACTCTCGATTTTCAACATCGCATCTTTCCATTCCCCGGTTCGGATACCTTTTGCAATAGCATTAGCTAACTGAGAAAGGTCAATTACCTGACTGGTAATGCCAAAGGCCTTGCTAAATTTCTGAAGATTTTTAGCCAGGGCATCTTTATTTACTGACTCGATAGCTTTTGCGATAGCTTCACGATCCTGCACGCTGAATTTACTGTTGATGACGCTCTTATGTTTTTCGAAAGCGGCCAGCGCTTCATTGACGTTTCGAAGTTTTTTCCCCTTGGCTGATTCTGCAAGTTCTTTTGCAAGGGATGCGTTTTTCGCACCTAGCTTTTCAGTTACGTCACCATAAAAATCGCTGACGAGTTTGACAGAATCAACAACCAGAGATTGTTCTTCTTCTGCTTGCTTTTTCTTCTCGGCGTCCCGGTTAAGGATCTGGTTCGCGGTATTTAAAGCATTCTGAGCGGCAGATTTGTCGGACTTTTTACGCTCAACATCTCTTTTTTTCTGATTCTCCTGTGTGCGGTACCAGACAGGGTCAGTCGGATCAAAGATTTCCAGTTCATAAAAAAGATCCAGTTCCTTTTCTGCAAGCTGCAGGGCGACTGTTGCCTCATTGAGGCGTTTCTGGTTTTTAGTTACTTCTGCTTGCGCCTTGTTGAAATTATCAACGGCAAGATTCAGTGCTTGCTGAGAGATCTGTAGAGGAGACGGACCCGGAGTTGGTGCTGTCCCGGTACCGGAGGAGCCGTTACCACCACCGTTATTATTCCCACTATTACCGTTGTTGCCACCCCATGGTACGCCGCTGTCTTTACCGGGTTCGAGTGCATGCACACCATCAAAAGTCGCAGTGATACCATTACCCAGATCAACTGTCATGGAACCGCCATGGCCAACATTTGCACCATTGCCAGATCCATTTATACCGCCGCTTGGCAGGCGCCCACCAGGTCCATTTCCTGTAGGACCTCCTTTGCCAGAAGTACCGTTTACACCGCCAGTCGGTCCACGACCACCACCACCAAAAGCATTGTTGTGCGCGTTATCGCCACCATTTCCAGACATAAAAATTCCTCTTTGACGTTTAAAAAACAAAATTTGCAAATAACTGTATAAACATACAGCTAGTGGATTATTGCTTAACGTCAGAATTACAGTCAATTACGAATGCTTATCATTTTTGGTAGGTGCGATGTAAAAAGACCTTCAGATGGGAAAGGATTAAACCCTTATCTATTAACAGGTTGGGATGACTTTTTGAAACAGGTGACAGAATGGTAGAAAAATGATTTTTAACAAAATGTGCTGCTAAATTGTTGCAATCAGAAAATGATGGGGAGATAATGCTGTATGTTTATACAGTACAGTAAGGAAGGGTTATGAAGATAGAGGTAACCGGTGATCATCAAAAAAAACTGGCCAAAAAATCAGTATGTAAGCTGAGACAGAACGTTACTTGTTGTTCTTTTACCTCCGTTCGTTATCTGAGTAGTTGTAGTGCAAATCCTACAGGAAGCGGTGAGACGCCAGAGGCTGGTTTTACCAAGCCACAGTAATGAATAAATGGACAGGCATTAGAAAGGGGATTTGCAGTGGTAATGATCAACAGTGTTTCGCAAAAAGGTTACGTAGTCATCCGATGCCATGATGGTGTCATCGTGGCCAGACTGCCTTCATTTCCGGAATGTACCCGGGCTCTTATGTACCGGCGCGGAGATGTTGCTTCGTTTGTACCGCTCCAGGACGATGAGATTATTGGTACACCAACCCTCTTTACAGAAATGCTAAAAAGAGCGGGTTATCGTGTCACGCAGAATTCTGATAGACTCTCGTCATAGGCCTGAACAACCTATACCTGCTGCGCCACTGGAGATAAACCATGGCGCAAAATCAAATCCAAAATACCCATTCACTGACGTTAACCAACGCCAGCGATTTTCTTTTTGCCGCATCCAGAGGTGCGTTATGAAGAAAAGCTGGTTTCAACATACCCAACTCACCACTGAGCAGGCTGACGAACTGGAAGCCCGCTATCGCGCAAAGCAGATAAAGACCGAGCGTAGTCTGGATAATGACTTCATTCACTGGACGATCAGCGTGTTCTTGCCAGAAGCATCTAAGCCTCCGCGTCAGGAGAGAACCTGGCAACAACGGATCTGGAGGTGAATGTGAAAGTCTACGATATCACCCCAATGGGCAAGCCCAGAATGACGCGCGCTGACAAATGGAAAAAGCGCCCCGAGGTTCTGCGTTACCGGGCTTTCTGTGATGAAGTTCGTCTGCAGGGTGTTGAGCTGCCGGAAAGCGGTTCGCATGTCACTTTCATTCTTCCTATGCCAGCGAGCTGGAGCAATAAGAAACGGACTGAGTTCAATGGTAAACCACATCAGGCTAAACCTGATTTCGACAATATGATGAAAGCCCTGATGGATGCTATTTACGAAGATGACGCTCACATCTGGGATTCACGTGTCACTAAATTATGGGGAGAGAAGGGACAAATAATTATCGGGGAGATTGCAGAATGAGGGCGCTGCTGAAGCCGGTGGTTGCGCGTGAGCTTGGAGTTGTGCTGCTCAAGCCGGGCAGCGAGCTCATGTCATTATTCAGTTGTGAGCGTGTACTGGTGGAAAGCCAGCCAGCAGGTATGGAGCGTTTGCCTGCAGGCCGTGTTCCTGACGTTCGACAGCCGCTTGCGTATGACGAGTCCCTGCGGTTGTTCTTCCAGGATGAAAAAGTTATTAAGGCTGCTGGTGGTTTGAGTGGCCTTGATTACTGGCTTCTGCGTTATGGCGGTAGCTGCTGCCAGTGGTCACACAGCGATTACCATTATCACGAGTTAACCACTCTGCGTCATGAACCTGGATCGGTTCTCCTGTGTGGACATTGTGATAACCATTTGCGTGACCACCACAGCGAACAACTTGCAGAGCTGGCGAGACGTAATGTTATTAACTGGATTATTAACAGCATAATGGTGGCGCTGAATCTGGACCCTTCCAGAGAACTGTCGCTGGCGGAGCTTTGCTGGTGGGCTGTTCGTATGGGTGCTGCCGACGCAATTCCCGAATCAGCAGCCAGCCGGGCGCTTCGTATTCCTTCGGAAGAACATCAGTCAGTCATGCGTGAATGCGATATCGAACCGGGTGTAACCGCCACCAGCATCATTACAGCCAGAGCCAACGCAGTAACCGTGAACATGCTACCAGCGCAAGTTCCAGCGATTAAACCCGTAGTCGGTGTCCTGGTAGATCCCGAGTCCCCGCAAACCTATATGAAACGTCCGAAGAGGATCCGTTGGGCGAACCCCAGATATCTTGCATGGATTAAAACACAGCCCTGCGAATGCTGCGGCAAACCATCCGACGAACCACACCATTTAATTGGCTGGGGGCAGGGAGGGATGGCAACGAAGGCGCATGATATTTTCGCGATCCCTTTATGTCGTCAGTGCCATACAGAACTACATAATGACCCGGTGAAGTTTGAGCAAAAATTTGTTCCTCAGCCGGTAATGATAATCAGAGTGCTGGACCGGGCTTATGGGCTTGGCGTTCTGGCGTAAGGAGAAGAACAGGATGACACCACGTCAACGCCGCAATCATTTTGAAGCACTTGGTAAAGCAGCTGCTGCGCCGCGTAAAAGCTGGCTGGGTAAATGTATTCTCCTGACAGGGATCCAGTCCGGATGGATTAAATCCCTGCTCACTACATGGGGCGATGGTGTGGGAGGAAAAACGGCACCACGTATGCCGCGAGGACATGCGTGCTGGAATGTGCTTAAGGGACAGAACTGGTCAGATAAGGCGCTAGAGCGCTTCACCGCAGCATTGAATCAGGCACGTGAAGAGGGTTACCGTGGACAGCAGGCAATGAACAGAGCGCACAGAATTCTCTGGCCACAGTCAACTGCCAGTGTAATTGACGAAGCCCTGCATAATGATGATGTTGATTTTGTTGAACAATGCGTACTGCAGGCACTGGATATAAACGATCCGGTTTATGTCGTTGGTCTTCAGTATTACACCACCCGAAAAAAAATCTCAGACATAACCCGCGAACTGCAGGCGATTGCGCCATGGTTAACCGATGGGGAGGCGAGGAAACGTGTGCGATGGTGCCTGGAAATATTCAGAGCAAAAACATTCCTTGCGGTTCGTAACCAGATGAGAGCCGGATTAGAGGATGGTTGGTCATACCAAAAGAGGGACTGACCGGGAGGCTGATGAGTCTGTAATTCGAAACCAAAAACCCGGTTAGTAGCCGGGATAAAAGGTTATTAGTGACGATTCTGTCTAAACCGCTCATAAATCTTAATACAGATAATAGCCACAGAGTAGAAGGGCCACAGAAAGGAGGTTATCAACGTATCAGCCAGGTCAAACTCGAGGCCGTGTACTCGATCCCCACGAACTAACAAAGCAAACATTGCGATGAAGCCCGCTATATATATGGCCAAGTAGTGATAAAGACTCATGATAATTCCATTTATTAGGTTTGGCCCTGAGTCTACGTGCGATAACCACACAATTAAAATTGGTATTACAGATCGATTTTCATTTATCGATCGTTCAAAACGATCGTTTTGTAACGAACATCTCATTTGTTGAGTGATATTTGTACAAAACGTTGATGGAAATTAGCTATAAGTGCTTTGTGATGTAAAAACGTTTGAAAACGGGCCAACAAAGTGAATAATTAATTCATGCTTGGCAGGGCTGCGCCACGATGGCAGCGACGAAAAGCGAACAATTTGAATATAACGAGAACCCCGCCAGCGCGGGGTTTTTGCTTTCCGGCGATACGACAGGGGTATTCGCGAGGTGCATTGCACCAGTACCCCTGTCATATCGCCGAGCGGAAATCGTTAACTTGAAAACAAGTTCTCACAATGCTCCAATGCTTTTTCGTTTCTAGTTCAGAGGAAAAATGAGAGGGGGGGAACTGCTAAACGTAGACATCAATATTTTTAGTATTATTCCCTGCAACGTTCGAACTTGATTTGTCACTTACCGTAGGTAATGCTCCCGATGCCATTTGGTTTTTTTCTGCTTCTTGTTTTTGTAATTGAGCAATTTTTGCATATATAGACTCGATTTGCCTTTGAATCATCTCCATCTGCTGTTTAAGCAGTTTTGCCTCATCTTCGGAGGTTACTTCATTTATTTTTGAACCCATGGCGCTGAGTTCTTTTGTCAACTCACCAATTTGTTTTTTCAGGTTTTGAATTTGTTGTGAAACAGAGTTGCCAGTACTTGAAGGTGCTTGTTTTACTGTGCTTTGCAGTATGTCCTGACCCAAAGTGCTAACTGTCATGCTCATGGTGGTTCCTCCGGCCTTACATTTATTACCCATTATCGTCATCTTTCGAAATTACTTTATTAGCAAAGGTTAAGTTGTGGCTTCCTGCACCACAGCATTATTTGTGCTGCTCTATACTATCTGCTGAGTATCGCGGAGGAATGTATGCAAGAAGGGTATTACTGGATTCAGCATGTCGGAGTTGTACAGGTAGCGTACTACACGAATGACACTGTTGATGATCTGGAATCGGGTAAAGCAATCACAGGTGTCTGGCATCTGACAAGAGGCGATAACATATGCCATAACGGTGAAGCAGAGATTCTGGATGGTCCTCTTACTCCACCGTTGTAAACAATCCTTTCACAGGAAAGTCTACAGAAGTAATTTTTTATCAATTACTTAATAATGAATCTGTTTATGTTTCGGTAAGAGCTTTAGTGATTAGAGTTGATAGAGCCTCTAGTTGGATAGCAAGCTGGATGCTTAACCAGACATACCCATGAACGGCACTTTCCATGACTTCATCACTTTCATTTGCGAGTAAAAGGCCATGCAACTCTTTTGCGATTTCAATAAGATGCTCGCTGTTTGATGTTATTGGTGACGGGTTACCTTCATGCAGCGCATGAGCCAGCGTACTGAGAGTGTTGCGAGTCATTTGTTCCATGTCGGAAAGTGTATGAGAGTTCAATATCAGAAACCGGCTACCGCGCGATGCCCAGTGGGCATTAATCTGAAACTTTTGTGCAGCTATCATATCCCGTGTTATTGACTGAATTTCCTCAAGCAGACTCTTTGCAATTTTTGTTTCTTTATTCACTGGTGTAATCAGACTGCGCATTTTGACTACATTGATTAACGCTCGTGTTTGAAGTCCGGTCATTCTGGGCTGATTTAGAACGTTGCGTGAAACACCGGCTGAAGTGATTTTTGAATAATCAGCAAGAAAGTCAGCAAGTTGAATACGCCAGTTAATGAATGCTCTTTGAGGATAAATGCTGGTAAACAGCATAGCCAGAAGACATCCCAGAATAATATTCGTGCTTCGCCATAATGCTGTCTGTAAGTCCCCGGCAGGAGCGCTGCTGACTACGGCAAGCGTTATCCCAACAAGTAATGCAGCATACGGGCGTTTACTCATGGCCAGATAGCCGCAAAGGAAAGCAGCGCATCCACACCAGAGCATCATCAGAGTAAGAGAGTACATTTCAATGTGTAATGCAATGATCCCCAGAATCGCACCACCTACAGTTCCTGCCATTCGCTCAAGTGCTCTGGGGATGACGTTACCCATGTAGCTTACAGGTCCCATGACGACTACGAGTGTAATCAGGGGCCACGAGTGGTCTGGCAAATTCAACATTCTTATCAATAAGAACGTAATAACGAACGCTACAGCAATTCGTATCCCATGTACTATACGGTAGTTGCGGTAGATCTTTAGTTCTAAAGGACTTATCGGTTTGTTCCGTTTAACGGAAAAAATGTTCTTTTTCATTGTTTAAAGTCTTTAACTAAGAGCAAACGATAAAGAATATTCAGGTATACACTGAAAAAAACAGCTAGTCTTACTTTTTTAAATTATAAAACCGCTGCGTGCTATTCAGGCTTACTGTTGTTAATTAGTTGCTAATTGAGTGATTAAGATGGGAGCATTCTGTAATACTCATTCTATCTTTGGGATTATCATTATGAGTATAAGTGCAGAGAACAGATTGAATGATAATCTGACATAAATTTAACTTGTTGACTTTAATCATTATTAAATTGTTGTGTGGTTTCCAGAAAATGGTTAGCATGATTCAGATGAAGTACCTTCTTCGGTCAGGTAAATCTGCTTTAATGGTGTCTCTGGACGATTTCAAATCGGTAACAGTATCTGGGTAAAATGCAGGATGAGCAAATACAAAATAGCAGCTCTGATGACTACAGCGTCAACGGTCGCACTGTTCTGGACAGTGGCATTAATCTTTGGGAAGCTTCATTCTTTGGGTCTGTAGTCGAAATTGATTTAAATTTTATAAAACATAACATTACACAGGCAGTTATGAAACGAGGGAGTATTAACATTAGAATGTCTGATATTCTTATCGCTGTATGTTTTTTATGAGCTAAGGTTTGAGCCAAAGCTCATTATATAAAATAAAGTTATATCAGAAAAAGGTATGCAACTAAACGATGCGTATCATCGAAATGCAACTGTATAAAGAGAAAGTGCAATAGCCAGAAATATCCAGTATTGGGAATGATAATGGAAAAGTTTAAGCATTAATATCCTCCACAGAGTTGGTTGTTAATTAATGGCAGATTTAAATGTCAACAACAAACAAAAAATCATGCTCACTGATTATTTAATTATTTCATAATGTTTCAACCGGGATCTATAGCGGTGCAATTGCACCAGTGATGGGATTTTTGCATCATTATGGTGAGATTAATGGCAGATGTACTTTATGAACTGCTCAATCTACCGATACAGACGACAATTATCATTCGAGGCTGCCAAACGGCGGCCTCTTCTTTTTCAGGCTCACGGGTATCACTCACTACGTGCTTTGTTGATAAATCCAGCCCGTGAAGCCTGACCCTTTAATCACACACAACACCATCCGAAAAATCGGAGGTAGGGCTATGACCAGAATGAGCACCATTTACAGCAGA
>NZ_SZWU01000076.1:184229-196384 GCF_005280935.1 Citrobacter sp. wls757
TTAAGCCTGAGTGACTGGGCAATTATTGTCGGTATCGCATGCACTGTTATCACTTGTGCAGTGAACTGGTATTACAGGAAAAAGGAAAGGGAGGACCGGCTTAATGGCAATGTCACCAAAGCTGAAGAATAAACTGAGCACAGCGGTAGTTAGTTTGATTCTTGCCGGTGCGTCAGCACCTCTTATTCTCGATCAGTTTCTGGATGAGAAAGAGGGTAACAGCCTGAAAGCATATCGCGACGGCGGCGGAATCTGGACTATTTGCCGTGGCGCCACAATGGTTGATGGTAAGCCAGTAGAGCAGGGTATGAAGGTGTCTGCTGAGAAATGCGCCCGGGTGAACGCCATAGAACGCGACAAGGCGCTGGCGTGGGTTGAGCGAAATATCAAGGTACCACTGACCGAACCACAGAAAGCCGGGATCGCGTCCTTCTGCCCATATAACATCGGCCCCGGAAAATGTTTCCCATCTACGTTCTATAAGCGAATTAATGCGGGCGACCGTAGAGGTGCCTGTGAAGCGATCCGCTGGTGGATTAAAGACGGTGGCCGCGACTGTCGCCTGACCAAAGGCCAGAAAAGCGGCTGCTACGGACAGGTTGATCGAAGAGACCAGGAAAGCGCTCTGACATGCTGGGGGATAGGCCAGTGAGTAAAACATTTGCTGTGTTTCTACTGCTGGCTGGTGCGTTTATTGCCGGAAGTGTCTGGAGCGACCGGGGCTGGCAAAAGAAATGGGCGGAACGTGATAGTGCTAAGTCTTCGCAGGTTGCGAACGCGCAGACCGCCGCCCGCATGATTGAGCAAGGGCGCATAATTGCCCGTGATGAGGCTGTAAAAGATGCACAAGCGCAAGCCGCTAAATCTGCTGCCACTGCTGCTGGCCTGTCTGCCACTGTTAACCAGTTGCGTAACGAAGCAACAAAGCTTGCCACCCTCCTGGACGCCGCAAAGCATACCGCAAATCTTGCCACTGCCGTCAGAAGCAAAACAGCCGGAGCCGACGCCGCAATGCTCGCCGACATGCTTGGACGCCTTGCAGAAGAAGCTCGATATTATGCTGAACGATCTGACGAACGCTACCGGGCAGGAATGACGTGTGAGCGCATTTACGACTCAGTGAGGCAGTCAAACAACAACAGGGTTAGACGATGAACGCAGAAAACCTAAGTGAAGCGTATTACCTCAATAACGATATAAAAGAACTACAGCGTCAGAAAAGCATACTGGAAAGTGGTGCCGGACTTGGTGTGACAATCCAGTCTACCTATCAGGATAACGCCTTTCTTGATGCCATACGCCCGCATGCAGTGGCTGAACTGGACCGCCGTATTGTGGAGAAGAAAAAATCCCTCTCCACTCTGGGTGTTACACTCTCTTAAATGAGAACAACAATAAAAGGTTATGTCTGCTTTGCCACATTCTGAGAGTATGGGTTTTATTTGGTATTCAATCAGTTACTTTATTGGTTTGCTTTCAGATGGAAGATAGATGTTTCCACAGAAGGGGCAAATTAACGTTATATTGTTTTTTATTCTCGACAGACTGTGCATTGACTGGCGGGAGCAATGAGGACAAGTACTTTTCACATGGCGTAAAGTACGCATCTTGATATCTTTGAGTATCGACATGTTGATTGTCCTGGTGGGCGGTTAACAACCATACACCACATGTTGGCTAATAGCTTCTTTTATAACCGTTACGATGTAATCGTTAGCGATAATCAATCAAGCCTCACAGTAGCGGGGATTTTTAACAACTGAGGAATGAGCAATACAGTAGTTCTTACAGCTAAGCAGATTGAAGACCTGGCGGCCTTCGCAAAAGAAGATGGCCAGCCACAATACACCATCACTACCGGAACAATCCCTGAGTTCGAAGCGGATGATGGCGAGGTTATCCCTGAGTACACCGGGCTGATTGCCTATTCCGAGTCGCTAGAGCATAGCGTTCTACAGCTCGATAACTAACGAATCAACAAAACTTTCCATCCGCCATGACACCACAATGCTCGTAGACATGCCAGGAAGCCTGGCAGAAGAAGCTCGATACAATGCTGAGCGCGCTGATGAAAACTACCGGGCAGGAATGACATGTGAGCGGATTTATGAGTCCGTAAAAATACTAACAATGAATCGTAGAGAAAAAATAATAGATCTATAAATTAAGATGTTGACGGTTTTCGTGGGTAAATTTGTAAATTTTTACTATGAAAGAAATACGACTCTTCCTTGAGTCAAAATCCCTGACAACTTAGGGCGATAGATAAAGGTCTTACGCAGCATGACATAATTTTCGATTTAAGCTATTTAAATTGATTTTTATGGTCAAAACCCACTGAGATTTACTTACAAAACTAAACCTTGCTATGTTTGGTTAATCATGCGTTAATGAATGTCTGGTTTGTAACGAATTTATCTGAAGCAGTCGCTGTAATAATTTTATTCCTTGTTCTTGTTGAGATTTCCTTGTTAGCTTTTCTCTCTGATAATTTTTTTCGGACCATTCTGCCCAAGGGCTTACTCAATAAAGGTAATGTTTATGTCTAATAAAATGACTGGTTTAGTTAAATGGTTTAATCCTGAAAAAGGTTTTGGTTTTATCACTCCAAAAGATGGCAGTAAAGATGTGTTTGTTCACTTCTCTGCTATCCAGAGTAATGATTTCAAGACGCTGAATGAGAATCAGGAAGTTGAATTTAGTGTTGAACAGGGACCTAAAGGCCCCACGGCAGTTAATGTCGTGGCTGTATAAGGTAACTGATATTACTAATAATATTCACTTCAGATGTCCGTGTTGCCACGGATCTCAGTACCGAACGTCAAACTTTGATGTTACTGAAAAAAATCCTTTCGGAGCAAAATGTATTTTTTGCAAATCAACAATGATTACATTTGATAATATTGCACTGTACATTCGTTCTGGTCAGTCTTCTTTAGAATTCAGAAAATAAATTTCAGGCTCCTTATGGAGCCTTTTTTGTATGCTGAACCGACAATCTCTGTAAGAGACATCACGGTAAAATTATGAAAAAAGTCATCGTTTTTTTTAATGCAGAACCTGCAGTTGTTGTAACCGTAATGAAAGGTATTACTACGATAATGCGTGAGTTTCCCAATGGGGAAAAAGCACACCTACCCGTGATGTCAGCGGGATTTCCATCTCTGACAGGAGACCATAAAATAGTTTATGTAGCCTCTGATCGTGATGTCAGTTCAGAAGAGATCCTCGAGGCAGCCTCGAAGCTTTTGAAATGAGATCTGGTTGTTTCGTGACCGACCCGGATTTTAGTACAGTGGTTTGTGTGGTCGCGAGCTCTTTTGCATGAAGATTGTACTGCAAACTATTGATAATTGAGTCTTTCTATTCTATCTTTCAAACATATCAGCGCTTATACAAGTGCTCTACGGGGAATGTAAAATGCTTGGCGTTGATACGTTAGAGATCAAGAGAGGTAAACAATGAACGTCGAAGATTTAAAAAGAAAAACTGAAGCGGATATTTCTGAATTCATCACAAAAAAAATTATTGAACTCAAAAAAAAGACAGGAAAAGAAGTTTCCGATATCCAGTTTAATGCTCGTGAAAAAATGACTGGGCTTGAAAGCTATGATATTAAAATCACATTAATCTAATTGTTATAAGACTCAGTTTGAGTGAAAAAGCATTATCTTGAAAGGTAATGCTTTTTTATTTCTGTCATAAAATTTAGAACGTTGTCAAAGCCTTCACTTCTAACCATAGATTTTCTGCTTACCTTTTAACGGGTCCTCCTTGACGGTTCTGACCATCGAGGGGCAGCAGCGGCGCGGGATTTGGAGCATTTTTGATTCTTCACGCAACCATTTCAGCATTTGATGCTGATGACGGAACACTATCTCCGAATACACTGGGTTGGTTGCATTCTCTGATTCAAAAGAACACGGTGTGCTTCAACTTGACTGAGCAGGCATTACAGCAGACATTCACTGAGTGCCTGCTGTAATGTTAAACATTAAAATTTGTATTTATTTCTTATCGTTACAATCAGGGATCATCCTCAAAAGAGTGTTATCTTTCTGGACGTAGTGATGGAATAACGCTGCACCAGCATGCGCTGCGATTAAAAAATATCCGATGTTTGCCAGTGTTTCGTGAGTATCTTTGATAAGTGATTTTGTTTCCCCGTCAGGAGTAACGAACGATGCAACGTTAAAACCTAAGAAACTCCAGTCCTTTCCACCGTAAGCCATAATTGCAATACCTAATAATGGTAGAGCCAAAAAAGAAATGTACAGCAGGATATGCATTATTTTAGCAGCCATCATCTGCCAGGCTGGTGGGGGGGGAGTGATAGCTGGATCATGATACTTATGTTTAATAATTAATCGTATTATCATTAAAAACCAGACAAACACCCCAACATTGTAATGTGTTTCTTTCATGAGAAGGTAGGTGTTACTGCCTTTGGGAAACCAGCCACGAAGCTCCATAGCTGCATAGGTTATCGCTATTAATATCAGGGTTAGCCAGTGTAAGCGAATCTGAAGTTTTGAGAATTTGACCATTATTCTTGCCTCAAACGGTGTATTACATCGACCATAAATCATGAAGCTTAACAAATCCTTATTTTGTTGAGAGATTAAGAGTTTGTTATTCCAGCGATCTCACTTGAATGTTTTGATAATAATTCTCATTTTTATTTCTTTCTGATAATCCTTGATGTTACGGGGCAAGAACCGCGCAGATTCTCGCTATTTATGAGAACTTTCAATCAACTACTGGTTCATTTTTACTTTCCGCCTATTACACAATTTGTATCCAACAAACAGGACTATGCCGATGCCAGCACGTGCTAAACGCCCATGCCGACACAAAGGGTGTGCGGCAATCACCAATGATGTCAGCGGATATTGTGACCAACACCGACAGCAGCATGCTGGTGACGGCTGGCGGAATTATCAGTCGGGAAAGAGCAGGCAAGAACGTGGATATGGGCGACTCTGGGAAATCAAACGAGCGCGTATCCTTCAGCGTGATAAATACCTGTGTCAGAACCATCGCCGACAGAGGATAGCGAAGAAAGCGACCAGTGTTGACCACATCATTCCAAAAGCTCATGGCGGCACTGATGACGATTCCAATCTTGAGTCGTTGTGCTGGGAATGCCACAGAGCGAAGACGGCAAGAGAACGTATTCGATGATAATATTCACTGCTGTAATGCATAAGAACAGTTTCTACATTCATGCAGATACCCGGAAGGAATTTTGGGTGTTTTTAAGTAAAACATTGGGATGGGGCAAATTTGAGTTAATTCGCCCCTCTGACGAGTTTAGCCCTACTGGAGGGTTGTTTGAATTAGTCGAAGTGCGTTCGGCAGATTCAGAACCCCCTGAGTCAGTAACTGTAGGGTCAAATGTTTTATGGCGTCTCCCGGAAGCTCTCGGAGTTTTGAAATCAATCCCTTCTTTTGATCTTCAGATATATTTGCGACACGGATTATATCCTCAAGGGCAACAATCGTGTCATTGTGTAACCGAACGGTTTGAACCTTAAGGATCGCACTTAAGCCGCCATCATCAAGAAGAAAATCAATTCCTTTCTCTGTAATGTTGCAGTATGGGGCGTTGAAGATAAAATCAACGCCAGCCATGGTTTCGCTACGTACGAAGGGTGTAGAAACAAGACCATGCATTTCAAGATATAGCATGCACGCCACAAAGTGATCATAGTTATCAAACTTCTCAATGAGGTCTCGCTCCTGTGCCTTGTTTAAAAAGTTAGGAGCACAATCTATAAGAGCGTTGAGGATCTCAAGTTGTAAGGCTCTATCATATTTTCTGGTTTTATCCATTTCTTAGACTCCATCGTTTATCTATTGAGATTAACTGAAGACACTATGCTGAACATCCTGATGGATGACCAGTATCTGCTTTTGCATGCTTTCTTGCTGTCATCTTCAAGGGGGGAGGGGGGATCAAATCCCTGACCCCTTTCGCGCTTTAGGACTGCCCGCTTCCTCGTATTTTTATACCCGCGAAAAATGAAATTTAACCAGGAGTGTCGCTTATGGCTGGAACGGCGGGGCGTTCCGGGCGTCGCCCCAAGCCAACGGCGCGCAAGGAGCTGGCAGGGAACCCCGGCAAACGAGCCCTGAATAAAGAGGAACCTGTATTCACACCGATTAAAGGAGTGGCACCACCTGACTGGTTTTCTGAGGATGATGGTCTGCCAATGGCGGCCGTCATGTGGGAACTGACCACGAAAGAATTATGTGGACAGGGATTACTGTGTGTTACCGATCTTGCCGTACTTGAGCGCTGGTGTGTTGCATATGAGTTCTGGCGCAGGGCGGTTAAAAATATCGCCAGAGAAGGGCTGACTATCACTGGTGCTATGGGGGGGAAGATAAAAAACCCTGAGCTAACCGCAAAGAAAGAGCAGGAATCGGAGATGAGCTCTACCGGCTCCATGCTTGGCCTTGATCCCAGCAGTCGACAACGCCTAATCGGCCTTGCCGGACAGAAGAAAACCTCTAACCCATTCCTGAAGATGATCAACTCATGAGCCGGAAATCGTACCCCAACGTAAACGCCGCGAATCAATACGCCCGCAACGTTGTGCGGGGGAAAATTCCGGCGTGCCAGTTTGTCATTCAGGCCTGCCAGCGTCATATCGATGACATGGCGGCTGAAAAGAGTAAGAAATTTCGTTACCGCTTCGATAAAGACATGGCAGAAAAGGCCGCGAAATTTATCCAGTTGTTACCACATACAAAAGGAGAGTGGGCATTCAAGCGGATGCCGATCACTCTGGAGGCATGGCAACTGTTTATTGTGTGCTGCGCCTTTGGCTGGGTCCAGAAAGGGTCGAAGCTTCGACGATTTCGCGAGGTTTACACGGAGATACCGCGTAAAAATGGGAAATCAGCTATTTCGGCAGGTGTGGCGCTGTACTGTTTTACCTGTGATAACGAGTTTGGCGCTGAAGTATATTCCGGGGCCACAACTGAAAAACAGGCGTGGGAAGTATTCAGACCAGCTCGTCTGATGTGTAAGCGCACCCCGCTGCTGGTGGAGGCGTTCGGGATTGAAGTTAATGCGTCCAACCTGAACCGGCCAGAAGATGGCGCGCGTTTTGAGCCGCTGATTGGTAACCCTGGGGACGGCGCTTCACCGCACTGTGCGATTGTTGACGAGTATCACGAACATCCCACAGATTCGCTCTACACCACTATGCTGACGGGTATGGGGGCGCGGCGACAACCACTAATGTGGGCGATCACGACGGCGGGTTACAACATTGAGGGTCCATGCTACGACAAACGGCGTGAAGTGATTGAGATGCTGAACGGCACAGTACCGAATGAGGAATTGTTCGGCGTGATATACACCGTCGACGAGGGGGATGACTGGACCGATCCTAAAGTGCTGGAAAAAGCTAACCCGAATATGGGCGTGTCGGTCTATCGTGACTTTCTCCTCAGCCAGCAACAGAGAGCTATTAATAACGCCCGTCAGGCTGGTGTATTTAAAACTAAACACCTCAACATCTGGGTTGCAGCCCGTGCCGCTTTCTACAACCTGGTTTCCTGGCAGAACTGTGAGGATAAGACACTTACGCTGGAGCAATTCGAAGGACAGCCATGTGTTCTGTCTTTCGACCTGGCGCGCAAGCTGGATATGAACAGTATGGCGCGGTTGTTCACCAGGGAAATTGACGGCAAGACACATTACTACAGCGTTGCTCCCCGCTTCTGGGTTCCCTACGACGCAGTATTCAGCGTTGAAAAGAACGAAGATCGTCGTACTGCGGAGCGATTTCAGAAATGGGTTGAAATGGGACTGCTTACAGTTACTGATGGCGCTGAAGTTGATTACCGCTACATCCTTGAAGAGGCCAAGGCGGCAAACAAGCTCAACCCAGTCAGTGAGTCACCGATTGACCCGTTCGGCGCGACGGGGCTTTCACATGATCTGGCTGATGAAAGCCTTAATCCGATCACTATCGTTCAGAACTACACCAATATGTCTGATCCGACGAAGGAGCTGGAAGCCGCCATTGAGTCAGGCCGCTTTCATCACGACGGGAACCCGATTATGAGCTGGTGTATCAGCAACGTCGTCGGGAAGTATTTGCCCGGTAATGACGATGTGGTTAAACCCATCAAAGAGCAGAACGAAAACAAAATCGATGGCGCGGTTTCGCTGATTATGGCAATCGGACGGGCAATGTTGAATAGCCGGGCGAGTAATTCATCTGTTTACGACGAGGAAGATGTAGCATGCTAATGACGTTTTTAAGTTTTTTTATCGGCCTCGCCGGAGCCGCGTTACTGTCTGCCGGTGCCTGGCTTATTTCACCTGCAGCCGGGCTTATTACTGGCGGTTCAATCTGCCTGCTGTGGTCATTTTTAATCGCGAAATCAATGTCTGCCAGCGTAATTAAATCAGGGGGTGAATAATGTTCATTCCCCAGATGTTTCGGGGTAAATCTCAGTCTGGTGGTAGTTTCTGGCAGGCGATGCTGGGTGGTGTGAGTTCCAGCCAGAGCAAGGCGGGGATCATTATCACTTCTGAAACCGCAATGGCGTTATCGGCGGTCCGGGCATGTGTAACGCTTCTGGCAGAATCGGTGGCGCAACTGCCGTGTGAACTTTACAGGCGAGGCGCTAACGGAGGCCGTGAACGGGCGACTGACCACCCTGTTTATGATCTGATTCATTCCCAGCCCAACAAAAAAGACACTTCATTTGAATACTTTGAACAGCAGCAGGGCCTGCTTGGTCTGGAGGGGAATTGCTACTCGATCATCGACAGGGACGGGAAAGGTTATCCCCGCGAATTAATCCCGGTTAATCCCCAAAAGGTCATTGTCCTGAAAGGCCCGGATGGGATGCCATATTATGAACTACCCGAAATTGGCGAAACGTTGCCAATGCGCATGATGCATCATGTGAAGGTCTTCTCACTGGATGGCTATATCGGCAGTTCCCCAATCCAGACGAACGCGGATGTTCTTGGGCTAAACCTCGCCGTGGAAGAGCATGCTTCTCAGGTCTTTCGCCGTGGTACAACGATGAGCGGCGTTATTGAGCGTCCAAAAGACGCTCCGACGATCAAAAGCCAGGATGCTATCGACCGCCTGCTGGCAAAGTGGACGGACAGATATTCCGGCGTCAGAAACGCCTTCTCTGTTGCATTGCTTCAGGAAGGGATGAGCTACAAGCAGTTATCTCAGGACAATGAGAAAGCGCAGCTGTTGCAGTCCCGTCAGTGGGGCGTGGAGGAAGTGTGCCGACTCTATAAAATCCCGCCTCATATGGTGCAGATGCTGGCGAAAGCCACGAATAACAACATTGAGCACCAGGGGCTGCAGTTTGTGATGTACACGCTGTTGGCCTGGCTGAAGCGTCATGAAGGCGCATTAATGCGCGATCTGCTTTTACCCAGCGAGCGCGGTGATCTGTACATTGAATTCAATGTTTCTGGCCTGCTGCGCGGGGATCAGAAGTCACGCTATGAATCTTATGCACTAGGCCGCCAGTGGGGCTGGTTATCGGTTAACGACATTCGCCGCATGGAGAACCTTCCACCCATCGCCGGAGGGGATAAATACCTGACGCCTCTGAATATGGTCGACAGTAAACAAATCTTACCTGGCGATAACACGCCAACAGCAAAACAACTGGCAGAAATCAACTCTATTCTGTCCAGAAACTGAATATCACCCGCAGCGCGGGCTGACCTGGTAAACATCATGACAAAAAATTTAATTAATCTGCCGCACCTGGCGGCTATGGTCTTTGGTGTTCCACATTACGTGACACGACAGACAATGGATTCTGTAAAAGCTGTGCTGGTTCCCCGTATTCAGGGATTATCAGAAGAGGCTGGAATTCACATGACGCAGGAGCCTGATAACAATCAGGCGCCAGATTTGGTTCAACCAGCTGGTGGAATGGCAGTTATTCCTGTTCACGGCATTCTGGTTCCGCGTCGTGGGCAAATTACTGCAATGTGTTCTGAACTTACCAGCTATGAGCGCATACGTAGCCAGGTGCATGCTGCATTAAATGCCCCTTCCATCAGTGAAATTGTGCTGGATATAAATTCTGGTGGTGGTGCGGCGGTTGGATGCAAGGAACTGGCCGATTATATTTTCCAGTCACGTCAAACTAAGCCTATTACTGCAATTGTGAACTACAGCGCCTATTCTGCGGCTTACTTTATCGCTTCGGCCTGCAGCAAAATTGTAGTCAGCCAGACCAGTGGAGTCGGCTCGATTGGAGTGATTATGGAACACCTGGATACTTCCAGGATGGAAGAGCAAATGGGGTTAACATTCACCACGATTTTTCGGGGAGATAACAAAAATAACGGTACACAACATGAGCCACTGAGTGAAGACGCTCGGGGAATGTTCCAGAGGATGATTGACGATATGTACGAGACGTTTATTACCTCTGTAGCGGAATACCGGAATCTTGCCCCTCAGACGGTGATTAACACGCAGGCCGGAATCTATTTCGGCGCTGATTCCATTTCTGCTGGTCTTGCCGATGAGGTTTCGGATCCTCAGTCTGCGATTAATGCCATTGCAGCAAAGTACAAACAACCTCAACAAACCACTTCCATAAAGTTGCAGGCCGTCGCGATGGACCTGCAAACCAGAATGTAACCCGGCGCTAACGCGTCATTACCAGAAAGCAGCCTGTTGGCTGCTTTTTTTATGCCAAAAAGAGAGAAAACTATGCCACAGATTGAAGAATTACGTCGTCAGCGTGCGGGTATTAATGAACAGGTACAGGCCCTGGCCACGATTGAAACTACCGGTGGAACGCTGACAGCGGAGCAGTTAACCGAATTTGCCAGCCTGCAGCAGCAGTTTACAGATATCAGTGCCAAGATTGAGCGTCTGGAAGCAGCTGAACGTGCTGCAGCGCTTGTTGCCAAACCGGTTAAAGGTACACAACAGGCTCCGGGTATCAGCGTTAAAGCAGAGCCAAAGCAATATACCGGCGCAGGAATGACCCGTCTGGTAATGTCGATTGCGGCAGCACAGGGTAACGTCCAGGACGCTGCGAAATTTGCAGCTGAAGAACTGAATGACCAGTCTGTCTCGATGGCCATCAATACAGCCGCCGCGTCAGGTGGCGTTCTTATTCCGCAAAACCTGCACAGCGAGGTGATCGAACTGCTGCGCGATCGCACCATCGTTCGTAAGCTGGGCGCGCGCTCCATTCCGCTGCCGAACGGCAATATGGCACTGCCGCGTCTGGCCGGTGGTGCGACGGCGAGCTACACCGGGGAAGGCAAGGATGCGAAAACATCAGAAGCGCGCTTCGATGATGTGAAACTCACTGCGAAAACCATGATTGCAATGGTGCCAATCTCCAACCAGCTGATTGGTCGTGCCGGTTACAACGTGGAACAGCTGGTCCTGCAGGATATTCTGACCGCGATTTCTGTTCGTGAAGATAAAGCCTTTATGCGCGATGACGGTACCGGTGATACGCCTGTCGGTATGAAAGCGCGGGCAACTGAGTGGAACCGCCTGCTGCCGTGGGAAGCTGCTGCAGAGGTTAATCTGCAGACGATTGATACCTATCTCGACAACATTATCCTGATGGCTATGGACGGGAACAGCAACATGATCAGCTGCGGCTGGGGCATGTCGAACCGGACTTACATGAAACTATTCGGTCTGCGCGACGGTAACGGTAACAAGGTCTACCCGGAAATGGCCCAGGGGATGTTGAAGGGATTTCAGATTCAGCGTACCAGCGCTATCCCGGCAAACCTCGGTGACGCAGGCAAAGAGTCGGAAATTTACTTCGCGGACTTTAATGATGTGGTTATCGGTGAAGACGGCAACATGAAGGTGTCGTTCTCGCAGGAAGCCTCCTACCAGGACGGGGATGGCAATCTGGTTTCCGCGTTCTCCCGTAACCAGTCGTTGATCCGCGTGGTGACGGAGCACGATATCGGCTTCCGTCATCCGGAAGGTCTTGTTCTCGGGACAAAAGTGCTGTTTTAACCGGTCCTGCACTCTGTGCGACCACGGTCGCACAGCGTAAAAGCACGTAATCCCCCAGGCCCGCAGCAGCGGGTTTTTTCTTTTCAGGAGCAAAACGATGACGACGAAAGCGGCAAAAGCAGCGGCAGCGGCGGC